>CANHCG010000159.1 GCA_947459055.1 Cytophagaceae bacterium
CAAGAAGGCGATCCGCTCCTGACATTGGCAGATCCGTCCACGGTGTGGTTTCGCTTTGAAGTCACCGACGCGCAGGCTGGTTGGTTGGAGGTGGGATCGCGGGCGAAGAAGGAAGAAGGAGCGGTATCGGGTTGCCAAAGCAATGGCAGTTGCGGAACAGGTTCCTGCAACAAAATGAATGTGTTCGATTGGCTATCCGATTTGGATGTGCCACAATTTCAGCGATTTCATGTAGTCGAGGTAAAATTCAAAGGAGGCCGAAAAGAATATTTAAGAAACGCCAATCAATTGCTTTTGCACACGGGTGATTCGGTCATGGTGGAATCGACGAGTGGAATTCATTTAGGTGTGGTTGCACTACAAGGCGAGTTAGTACGTCTGCAAATGCTTAAAAAGAGCATTAAAGATGATGACCAATTAAAAAGCATTATTCGATTGGCCACCGACAAGGATATCGAAAAGCATGAACAAGCGATGGCGAGAGATTTGCCAACGATGTACCGAGGTCGCCAAATCATCAGTGAATTAAAGATTAATATGAAGCTTTCGGACGTGGAATTTCAATCGGATGGGTCGAAAGCCGTGTTTTATTATTCTTCAGATGACCGGGTAGATTTCCGGGAATTGATCAAGTTATTGGCTACCGAATTTAAAATTCGGGTAGAAATGAAGCAAATTTCATTGCGTCAAGAGGCGGGAAGATTGGGGGGCATTGGGATCTGTGGAAGGGAATTATGTTGTTCAACCTGGCTGACAGATTTTAAAAATGTATCAACATCAGCGGCTCGTTACCAAAATTTATCTCTCAATCCAGTAAAATTAAGTGGGCAATGTGGCCGCTTGAAATGCTGCTTGAATTATGAATTAGAAACCTATATGGATGCGCTGAAGGGCATTCCGACAATCGAAGGCCGTTTAAAAACCAAAAAAGGAGATGCCGTTTTGCAAAAAACTGATATTTTCAAACGGATGATGTGGTTTGGCATTGTAGGCGAAGAATCGGTTTGGATTCCTGTATCTTGTGATCGTGTACAGGAAATTATTGATTTAAATAAAAAGGGAATTATTCCTGAGTCTTTTGAGGATTTGAATCCTGATAAACCGGTGGCTGAGAAGTTGAGCCTTTCCGAATTGAATTCCGATTTGGACCGGATGGACAAGAAATACGGAAGTTCTAAAAATAAGGGAAATAATAAAGCAGGAGGAAGACGGGACAACCGAGATAACCGTCCGCGTGGCCCTAAACCGAATGGGCAAGGCCCAACTGCAGGTGGACCGGCTAATCAAGCCCCTAGACCCGCGGTGAATCCAAATGCCGCTAATCCAAACTCGCCGAATACAAACGCAGGGAATTCAAATGCAGCAAATGCAAGTGATTCGAACGCGGATGGAACTACGCCGAAGCCATACAAGAAAAAATTCAAGAAAAAGTTCAAACCAAGACCTCCTGGAAATGGACCTCAAACACCGCCAAGCGCCTAAATTATCCATGCTAAGGATTCTTGGATTTATCTTTTCCCTGAGCCTACTCAGTAGTTGCGGGGACACGGCGGTATTTGACCAAACGGAATCCTTTGGCGAAACAGGTTGGCTACAATCAAAAAAGATTGAAATTCCATTTGAAATTAAGGATACGCTTGTTTCCTATGCGTTGGATGTGAGTATTCGACAATCCAATGACTATGCCTTTTACAATTTGTATTTTGTCCCTCAAATCATTGATTCGAATGGGAAATTACTCAAAAAAGCATTGGCTGAGGCGATCCTTTATGATGCCAAATCAGGTAAAGCCAAAGGCGCAGGTTTAGGAGATATGTACAGCCATTCTTATGTGATTTTTCCAGCCTTACATTTCCCAAAACCGGGAAAATATACCTTACGTTTAGAACAATACATGCGAACGGATACCCTTTCAGGGGTGGTTTCCGTAGGCGCGGCCTTGCATCCTAATTCAACAGATCATGGCAAAAATTGACGAAATCGATAAACAAATTTTGGCATTCTTACATGAGGACGCCTTTTTGTCCAATAAGGAAATGGCGCAGCGCCTTGGCATGAGCGCCACTCCAATCCATGAGCGCATTAAACGGATGGAAAAGGAAGGGGTTATTACAGGCTATAAAGCGCTGATTAATCCGAATAAACTAGGTAAATCCTTGACTGTTTTTTGTGATATCTCATTGAAGGAACATGCGGCGGAATATTTGAATCAGTTCGAAAAAGATGTGATGGACTTAGTGGAGGTGCAAGAATGTTATTGCGTGTCAGGACACAGCGATTTTTTATTAAAAATTGTCGTGTCAGACATGGATGAATACCGGCATTTTATTTTGCACAAATTGGCCAGTATCAAGAATATTGGCAATGCACAAAGCCATTTTGTGATGAATCAAATCCAAAATGAGCAAATTTTACCATGGTTAACCAAGGCAAAGGACGAATAAACCTATAAAGTAGGATATATATAACTTAGAAAAGTATTAAATTGATACATTAATTAAACCATTTGACTACGAATTCATGAATAAGATTACCAAAACCTTAATCAGCCTGATTGTCATTTCACTCGTATTGGGCTTGGCGTTCTATCCTAAAATCAAAAAATCATTTTCTCCATCCGAAAAAGATGAAAAAGCCAAAGGCAAGGACAAAGGCGGCCCAGGTGGAAAAGGAGGTAAAACCGCGGTGATTGTCACGGTTGTTAAAGCGACTCGCTTGGATGATTTGCTAAGTTCGACAGGTACAATTTTACCAAACGAGGAGGTGGAGATTCGTTCAGAAATCGCGGGTCGAATTACCTCCCTGAATATTAAAGAAGGAGATGTTGTCCAAAAAGGAACTGTTTTATTGCAGATCAACGACGATGAATTAGAAGCTCGTTTGAAAAAACTAGGCTTCAATAAAAAATTAGCCGAGGATAACGAGGCGCGCCAAAAAGTATTGTTACAAAAAGAAGCGATATCCCAACGAGAATATGACATCGCCGTTAACTCCGTGAATACCATTTCTGCAGATATCGAAGACATCAAATCTCAAATCCTAAAAACAACATTAAAAGCACCTTTTTCAGGGAGAATCGGATTCCGCTACGTGAGTATGGGAAGTTATATTTCACCTGCTACGCGAATCGCTACCTTAACCAACACCAATCCAGCGAAAATTGAATTTTCGGTTCCGGCCAAATATGCAACGGCTATCCGTCAAGGAAGCACCATCGAATTCACCACCGAAAATGAGGAAAAAGATTTTACGGGACGTGTTTATGCGATTGATCCGAAAATCGATCCCCTGACAAGAACTTTACAGATTCGTGCCTTAGCAGGAAATCCGTCGAACCTATTAGTTCCTGGGGCTTTTGCCAAAGTGAATTTAATCTTAAAAACGAAGGGTTCTGCGATTTTAATCCCTACAGAGGCGGTAATTCCAGAAGCCAAAGGAAGTAAAGTCTTCTTGGTAAAAAATGGAAAATCCGTTCCGGTTAAAGTTGAATTAGGCAACCGCGGCGAACGGACCGTTGAGATTTTAAAAGGTCTTGCTATCGGAGATACCTTGATTACTAATGGAATTATTCAAGTAAAACCTGACGGGGAAGTCGATATCAAAGAGGTTATTCAATAAACAACATGCCGAAGCTATTTTCGACAATATTCCTAAAAAAGCCCTTGAGGCAACAATTGAGCGCCATTTTTCGCGCTCGAATGTTGCTATTACGTGCAAGCATCTCCTATGCAGGAATTTGTATTCGAATTTTAGCTTTACGGATTTTACATCCCAAAAAGACCTATATCGGTGTTTTATTAGCGCAGCATTTGGGTGACATTGTGGCGGCCGAACCGATTATCGGTGGCTTCCATGAAAAATATAAGGAGGCTGAAATTTTTTGGATCATAAGGAAGCCCTTTGCAGAACTATTAGCTTATCATCCAGGCATTAAGGGACTTATTGTCGAAGAAAATCTATTCGTAAGTATTTGGTTGACAAAATTTTCACCCTTTACCCAATTATTCAATTTGCATTTGAATGATATACGTTATGAGCCCAATTTATGCAGCGTTTTAGAAAATCCAAAAGCAGCCGAACTCAATATCACTAAAGAAAATTATTACGATAAATTTTCTCTGTTAGGTATTTTTTCTGCTTTATGTGGAATAAATGTGTCAGATCGTGCTCCTAAACTTTATACGGGGGAGACGAAATATTCTTTACCTTTTAACGGAAATTATTGGTTGATACACCGAAAATCGACCGACATTGCTCGCGAATGGAAAGACGAAAATTGGATTCGATTAATTGATTATTTAACCCAAGAACATGGCGTAAATATAGTCGAAATTGGAACTGATTCACCGCTAGCCTGTTCTAATCCTCATTTCTTATCTTTAGTCGGGCAAACAAGTATTTTAGAAACGGCCGTCCTCATCCGCTCAGCAGGATTTTTCTTAGGAATTGATTCCGGGCCTACGCACATGGCGAACGCTTTTGAAATACCCGCATTTATTATTTGTGGTCAATTTGTCAACTTCAAACGCTATATGTCCTATTCAGGAGCCTATACAAATAAAAATATCGCAAACATCTATTTTAATCCGTCGGGAAGTGCACATGAGCTTTCTTATTTGGAGGTATTAGAGGCTTTGCAAAACACATTAAAAGAAATTAAAAACCTATCAAGTTATGGCATCATTATCTGAACTTAGTATCAAACGGCCCGTTTTAGCCATCGTTATGTCCATTACGATTATCGTATTCGGATTAATCGGATATAATTATTTGGGAATTCGGGAATATCCTTCCGTAGATCCTCCTGTCGTCAATGTACAAACGGCCTACACAGGTGCAAACGCGGATATTATCGAATCGCAAATCACGGAACCCCTTGAGGAGTCGATCAATGGTATTGCGGGGATTCGGACCTTGACAAGTTCAAGTCGGGATGGCCGCTCGAGTATCACAGTGGAATTTGATCTAGCGGTTAACATTGAGGACGCGGCCAATGACGTGCGTGATCGTGTGTCTAGAGCCATGGCTCAATTGCCAAAAGACGTGGATCCACCTGTTGTTTCCAAATCTGATGCGGATGCGATGCCTATTTATAACCTCAATTTATCCTCGTCGACTCGAAACATTTTGAGCCTAAATGAAATCGCGACACGAAATGTTAAGGAAAAGTTACA
>CANHCG010000160.1 GCA_947459055.1 Cytophagaceae bacterium
AGTCGATACGGAACGGCCTTCGGAGTGGACCAGCGGACAAATTGGACTTCCCCGATTTTTTCAAAATACCTCGTATCCATGCTAAAAAAGGAATACAAATAACTGTCTCCAATTATGTGCATTTTGTATTTCACTGAATCGGATTTAAGCACAGGCAAAGCTACAAAACTCGTATCGCGTGCCATTTTAAAGGGCTTGATGTAGGTTAACCCATACAAATCCCCAAACGTGAATTTATCCGCACCCCAGCCATCTTGACGCATGTAGCGGCGCTGACTTAACAAGCGCATACCTTCGTTTGAACTGCTAAAAATCAGCACAAAAGCCAAAAAACAAAGTCCCACAAAAGCAAAGATTCTTCTCATGCTAAAATTGGAAGTAGATAAATTGTTTCATACTAAATACGCCTAGGAAATAAATACCCAAAAGAATCATGGGAAATACCAACCAGAAAAAATTCTCCAAACGAACCTTAAGTAAATCACGCTTATGCTCCAAAGCAAATAGGGCTAGGATTAGGAAGATGGATAAATACAATTCATTGTTGACCAAAGAAACATTCAGTGGACTCGAAAAATCAAATTTCGCCATTTGCTTAAACCAAAGTTTGATCGTAGCAAAATTGGGAATCCTGAAAAATACCCAGGCAACGGTGACCAAGAAAAAGGTCAATAAGCGATACATCCACTGACCTACTATCGTTTTTCGGCGATCAGCGGCCAACACAGGGAATAGCCGGTTCAAACTCAAGCCGACCAACTGAAATAATCCATGCAATGAGCCCCAAATCACAAAATTCCAACTCGCACCATGCCAAAGACCCGACAAAACAAATACAATCATGATATTCACATACCAACGTGGCACAGAAACCCGATTACCCCCCAAGGTGATGTAAAGGTAATCTTTGAACCAAGTGGATAGAGAGATATGCCAACGCCGCCAAAATTCCGGAATCGACGTAGCCCAATAAGGTGCATTAAAGTTATCCATTAATTTAAATCCCATCACACGCGCCGCACCGATCGCCACATCCGAATACCCTGAAAAATCACAGTAAATTTGGAAGGAATAAAAGACCGCAGCTACAGCTAAATTCGTTCCCGATTGCTCCCCCACATTCCCATACACTTCATCTACCACCATCGCTAAACGATCCGCAATGACCACTTTTTTAAAAATCCCAATGCCCATTTGCAACAAACCCGATTGTACCCGATGCCGATCCCAATTCTTTCGCTCATAAAACTGATGGATCAGATTTTGGGGCCGTTCGATAGGCCCAGCGACCAATTGCGGATAAAACATCACATACAAACTGTATATCCCAAAATTACGCTCCGCTTTTTGATTGCCTCGGTATACCTCGATCGTATAACTCATTGCTTGGAAAGTGTGGAATGACAATCCAATGGGCAATAAGATTGACAAAACCGGCATTTGAACTGGGATATCGAGCCAATGCGCGAACAAGGAAATGTTATTGAAAATAAATTGATAATACTTGAAAACAGCCAATACGCCCACATTCGCGATAATACTGAGAGCAAGAATCCATTTTTTGGTAGGACCCTCATGTTGTTCTAATAAGATCCCTGCGAAATAATCAATGATAATGGTTAGCGCTAAAATACCCAAATAAATGGGCACAAAAGCCATGTAAAAATAACACGAAGCGAGCAAAAGAAGGAGCCAACGGTATTTATGAGCCATTAGGAAATAGGCCAATGTCACAATACCAAAGAAAACCAAAAACTGCAATGAATTAAAAACCATATTGCTGGGGTTAACCAACGGTCACTTGCACGCGCAAGTTCACCTCTTCTAAATTAATTTCCGTACTCGGACCATTTATTTTCGCAACCCATTGAATGCTCAGCGCCTGAACTTCCTGGGCTATGTAGCCACTAAACTCATCAATGCTCTCTTTCCAAAGCGTCGAATCCTCTTGTATCACAATATGCACTTTATCGACCACATCAAATCCTGAATCCTTCCGCACATTTTGAATCCGATTCACAAATTCCCGCGCCATCCCCTCTCGAATCAGCTCTGGACTCAAGGTTTGATCCAAGGCAATCGTCAAACCTCCTTCGCTCGCCGTCACATAACCTGGCATATCTTCAGTTAAAATTTCGACATCGCCTAAACTAATACCGAAGCCTTCTAATTGAATCTCACCAGCCGTTTCTAAATTCGCGAGGGTATCTGCCGACATCGCTGAAATCAGCTCAGCAACTGCCTTCATATCCTTCCCGAATTTCGGCCCCAAAGTCTTAAAATTAGGTTTAACTTTTTTGCTTAACACGCCAGCCGCATCGTCCAAATAATTGACTTGCTTCACATTAACCTCCGATTTAATAAGGTCATCGACCCGACGAATTTGTTCACGAACATGTTCCTGTAATACCGGAACAAGCACTTGAGCCAGTGGTTGTCTCACTTTTAATTTATGTACTTTTCGGATCGAGTGAACCAGCGAACATATTCGTTGCGCCATATCCATCGACGCTTCCAAGGGCTCATTGCGCCAGGCTGCATGTGCCACTTTGAAATCAGTTAAATGAACCGATTCGCCTCCTGTGACATTTTTATATAACCATTCCCCGTAAAAAGGAGCGATGGGAGACATAAGTTGAGACACCGTCTCTAAACATGTATATAAGGTTTGGTAGGCGGCTTTTTTGTCGGCCGACAAACCATCCTTCGCCGTTTCTGGATTCCAGAATCTGCGTCGGGAAAGACGTACGTACCAGTTGGACAAATGATCACACACAAAATCCTGAATCGCCCGACCAGCCTTTGTGGGCTCATAGGCCGCAAAAGCCTCATCCACTTCACTGATCAACTGAGTCAGTTTAGATAAAATCCAACGATCTAATTCCGATAAATGTGCCTCATCTATTTTTTGAGCCATAGAAGCCTCGAAACCATCCAAATTCGCATAAAGCGCAAAGAAATTATAGGTATTGGTTAACGTACCAAAAAACTTATTCCGCACTTCAGTAATTCCTGCTAAATCAAATTTCAAATTATCCCAAGGTTGGGCATTGGTAATCATATACCAGCGCGTCGGATCCGCACCATAGGAAGCTAATGTCTCGAATGGATCGATGGCATTGCCCAAACGTTTGGACATTTTATTTCCATTTTTATCCAAGACCAAGCCTGTCGAAATGACATTTTTAAAGGCGACTGAATCTTCTACCATGCTCGAAATGGCGTGCAGGGTAAAGAACCAACCGCGCGTTTGATCCACTCCTTCCGAAATAAAATCCGCCGGATAGGATTGTTTAAAGATTTCCTGATTTTCAAATGGATAATGCCATTGCGCAAACGGCATCGCACCCGAATCAAACCAAACATCGATCAAATCCAATTCCCGGGATAAAACTTGGCCACTTGCACTCAATAAATATATCTCATCTACAAAAGGTCGATGCAAATCGGCTTGACCCGCGGCATGTGCTTTTTGAAAGGCCTGATTACCTTTTAATTGGGTTTCAGTCAAAGTACCCGAAGCGTTCGCTTGCTCGATTTCGTGAATTAATTGGTCTAATGAACCGATGCAAATTTCTTCCGAACCATCTTCTGTCCGCCAAATCGGCAAGGGCGTTCCCCAATATCGGGAACGGGATAAATTCCAATCCACTAAATTTTCGAGCCAATTACCAAATCGACCCGTTCCGGTCGATTCGGGTTTCCATTGAATCGTCTTGTTGAGGGCAATTAATTTATCTTTAACCGCTGTGGTTTTGATGAACCAGGAATCTAATGGATAATATAAAACGGGCTTATCCGTACGCCAGCAATGCGGGTAAGGGTGATCAAATTTCTGTACATTAAAGGCTTTATTCTCTGTTTTCAGTTGGATCGCAATCCGCTCATCTACCGATAAATACTTGTCCCGACCTTGTTTCACAGTCGCATCTTTCTTTTCTTCTTCGGTCAAATAAGCCTCTTTAACAGGTTCTAAGGCATAATCGCTTACTTCTTTGACAAATTTTCCTTGTCGGTTCACCAAAGGGACGTCTTTCCCATTTTCATCTTGGACGAGAATGGCGGGGATGCCATTTTGTTGGGCCACCCGAAAGTCATCCGCTCCGAAAGTTGGCGCCGTATGCACCATCCCTGTTCCATCTTCTGTTGTCACAAAATCACCCAAAATCACTCGGAATGCGGCCTCTTTAGGCTGCACATAAGGCATTAATTGAGCATATTCGATTCCCTCTAAATCCGAACCTTTGCATTCCAAAACGATGCGATACGGAATGGCGGATGGTTTTTTCTCTGCGGCCACATAAGCCTCAAAATCCCCATTTTCGGCCGCGGCTTGGAAATAGTTTTTCACTAACTCTTTGGCAAGTACCACATGCACCGGCAAAAACGTGTAGGGATTGAATGTCTCAACTAAGACATAGGTTATATTTTTTCCAGCGGTAAGCGCAGAGTTCGAAGGCAAAGTCCAAGGGGTGGTCGTCCAGGCCAATAAATACACGGGCGCGCCAGCAGCAGCTTGAAACAAAAATTCAGAGGCTTGGTTTCGAATGGCGGCAAATTGGGCCGTTAGGGAGGTGTCTTTGACGTCCCGATAACAACCCGGTTGGTTTAATTCATGGGACGAAAGTCCCGTTCCCGCCGCGGGCGAATAAGGCTGAATTGTGTATCCCTTGTACAATAAACCTTGGTCGTAAAGGCGTTTCAACAGATTCCAAACGCTTTCAATGTAAGGTGCCTGGTAGGTCACATAAGGATTTTCGAGATCGACCCAATAGCCCATTCTCTGAGTAAGGTCGTTCCATTGATCTGTGAATTTCATGACGGTTTCCCGGCAGCGTTGGTTATATTCTTCGACCGAAATCGTTTTACCAATGTCCTCTTTGGTGATGCCTAATTCTTTTTCTACTTGTAATTCCACCGGTAATCCGTGGGTATCCCAGCCTCCTTTTCGCTTGACTTGTTTTCCTTTTAGGGTTTGATAGCGGCAAAAAATGTCCTTAATGGCACGAGCCATGACGTGGTGGATACCTGGGGTGCCGTTAGCCGAAGGGGGCCCTTCAAAAAACGTAAACGTAGGCTTTCCTTCGCGCGTCGAGATTGACTTTTCGAAAATATCATTTTTCGTCCAGAAATCTAAAATTTCATCGGCTAAGGCAGCATAATC
>CANHCG010000161.1 GCA_947459055.1 Cytophagaceae bacterium
GGCTAAGGTTGCAGCCACCGGAGGAGGGGAAGTTAGTACAGGAACTACATTTTCACCGCCTGAGGAACAAGCGAAAATCCAAAAACTCATGAAAACGATAATAGCTAACTGTTTCATATTTTCGCGATTTTAATTCGTTGGTCTACCGTTGTTCCTAGCACGTGGATAAGGTAAGTGCCCACAGGAACTTGGCTGATATCTAAAGCTACTTCTCGGGCACCATCGACTTGGAAGCGTCCTGTTTGAATGCTCGCACCTTTTAGGTCGTATACTGCCACTTGGACCTGAGAATCTAATCCATGAACGAGGATGTGGAAAGGACCTGAGGTAGGATTTGGGTAGACTTTAACTTCTTCGGAGAAGAAAAATTCTTCCACATGCATGCCTTGGCAAGATAAATCGGTGCTGACTTTGATTTTGACGGCACCAGTTGGGAGACTTCCGGTCCATAAGGGGCCATTGACACGATAAGAGGCCTCATTTACCTGCACGCGGAATTGAGTAGCGCCCGATAAGGTTAAATCGATCGTTTGATTACCGATGTTAATCGCTGATTGGACGCTAAGGGCTGGCGGTTCGGTGATTTTTAGGTCAAAGGCTTGCTGGTAATTCTTCTGCCCATCAACCGTCGCCACAACAGAATAATCTCCCAGGGTCAGGCCAGAAACGCTCGAGGTCTTTGTTCCTTTGGGAATCGTTAGGCTTTTTTCAAATTTATTAGGCCCTTTTACGATGAGGTTATAGGCATAATTGATATTCTCGATGGTTAGTTTGATGGCTCCATTGCTCGTTCCGGCGCAGGTAGCTGCGATTACCTCAACTTTATAATTGCTAGCTGGCAGTGTAAAAATCGGACAGCCATTGATATCGACCAATGTTCCCTGCGGGGTATCTGGACACCAATCCAAAGGATCTGCCACGCCATCTTCATCGGAATCGATGTATGCGGCTTTAATGATCGGAATGGAGGCGAAATCATTGTACAAAATGTTCTTGACTAGGGATTTGTTTCCGCCCATCCATTGGTTTATAATTGAACCATAGACCTGACGGAAGTCAAATTGCCGATCCATCTCATAGGAATAATTGGTATTGTCAGGAATGATTGGATTGACGCCCGCTACTGTTGGATCTAATTTATTACCAAAAAGAATCATTGGCGAAACCGTACCATGGTCGGTTCCATTCGTTCCGTTAGAATGCACCGTCCGACCAAATTCCGAAATACACATCCCCATCACCCGATCGGATTTGTTCATTGCATCTAAGCTTTTCATGAACGCGGCGACGGCATCGTCAATTTCTTTCAAAATGTTTGCGTGGGTCCCTTTGGTTTTGTCACCTGGCTCCACTTGATTGCCGTGGGTATCGAATCCTCCGATTTCAACTTTATAAATACGTGTATTCAGTCCGCCTGAAATTAATTTACTGACAATTTTTAATTGGTCTGCTAAATTTGATCTCGGAAATGCATAATCTGTTCCTTTGGCAAAGGTTTCTTTAAGCACTTTCCCATAGGCATTGGATTGTTTGCCCATGAGTTGCAAGTACTTTAATTTTTCGCCCACAGGCGTATTTGGATAGGTATTATCAAATTCATTGATAATCTCATAAAAGTCATTTGGGTTCGACGAAACGACACTCATAAATGCACGATTTCCCGTGAAAAGGAGTGATGAATTCCATCCAATTTCCATGGACAAAGGATGCGGATATAATTCCGTCGGATAAGCATCAGGGAAATTCGGGTGTTTTTCTTCGAGGTAACGGGCGGCCCAACCGCTATTTACATATTTCAACGCATCCGATGCCGAATTCCAAATATCCATGGAGCGGAAGTGTGAATAACTTGGATTAGGGTAACCCACCGACTGTATAATTTTCAATCGGTTTTCCGTATGCAAGGATTGTAATCCTGGCAAGGAGGGATGAAGACCTAAATCAGTGCCTTTAAGGGGTAAAATTTTGTTGTCCGGTAACATGACCGTGGAACGTATCTTGTTCAGTTGAGACAACATGTTCAATGGAATTACCGTATTCAAGCCATCATTTCCCCCATTCAGTACGATGATGACGATAATATTTCCTTCCGCTACGGTATTAGAAAAAAGCGATTGATTTTGAGCCCCGTAGGATTCGAATGGAAAAGAAGAAAACAACGCCGGCATTGCTGCAGCGTGGGCCATTTGGTGGATGAATTGTCTTCTTTTCATATTAAAACAGGTGGATTTCGCCCATTTGGAATAAGGCCCCGAACATATTTTGAATGCGATAGGTTAGCGTAGACCGTGTTTCGTCGGTCGGTTTGCTGAGATGCGATTGGTACAATTGAGTGTAATACGAAGGCGTTACTCCTTCAAGCGTTTTTGTTCGAATGCGAATGCGGGCCGCTTGGGAAATAGGTACACTCATTAATCGCTCGATACTTTCCTCAATGACATCATCGATATTGCTCGGATTTTTCAGGCTAGCCAAGTATTTAATGATATCAATCTGAATGTTGACATTTCCTTTGGTATCTCCATTTCCTATCCATTTTCCCCATCTGCCAACGCCGTTTCCCCAACTCGCACGTTTGGCCACGGTATCTGAATTAATCCAAAACAAATCATACACAGGTTCTTGGTAATAGGCGGGCCAGCCGGATACGCTTGGTGGATCCGTAAAATTCAATCCTACATTTCCTAGGTCCCATTGCAGTGATCTAAATTTGTAAAAATCTTTATTTAATTCGGATAGGTAACGGCTTGGAATGTCTGTTTTTAGGTCGTAATTGATGTACAAAAAGTCAAATTCCTTCATGATTCCAAACGCATATTCCAGCGGGGATTTGATCATGGAATTATAAAAGGAATTGTCGAAGAAATGCGCACTGCCCAATAGCGCCTTTAGCGGCACCATTAATTCATAATTATTTTTGCGTAATAAATCGGCCATCGGGGCAATGACATTTTTTTCAACGGTGTCGTTGATGATTGGATAGCAGAAAAATTGATACAAGCGTCTGGATAAATACAAAGCGCATTCCTCGGTACCAAAAAGCATATCCAAGGCCTCATCCAATTCCTTCATGCCGTCCTGGCCTTGTCGGCCTTTGATCACCCGATTACCATAAAAAGCGGAGAATTTTTTGTCACCGGTGTCGTGGTTCCAGGCATTGAAAATATTGGTTATGGGTCCAATTTTATCATTTTTACTTGGGACAAAATATTGCCAGCCTACCAGTAAACGGGCCATTTCACTTACATCTTCTTCCGTAAATTTTGAATTGGGGCCTTTGCCTACGGTAAAAAGTTCCTGAATTTCTCGTGCATAATTTTCATCAGGATTATATTTTTGACTATGCTGTAAATTTAAAAAATCGAGCATGAGGGGATCTAGCGTCACCTTGTGCATAAGTGATTTATAACTCCCAAAGGAAGAATTAAACAACATGATGTAATGCTGATATAACATCTTCACACTTCCTTTTCCGCATGCCAATAAATTATGTAAGAAAAACACCATACGCCAATGAATGGAGGTGTTTTGTTCAATCATGTTTTTGAATAACCAGGAATCATGGGACTGATGTCGAGGCCAGGGGGAACCGTTCGGTTCTGGTGCAAAGACATATTCTTTTCCAGGTTCGACGTAATAATGGCCTTGTTTTTCGGTTTCTTCTTTGGTGATTTCGTAATCGTAATCGTTGACCGGTACCTTCGGCGTTTTATCCGGTTTGAAAATTAAGTCTAAGGATTGGCTTAAGCTGAGTGAAGATATTTCTTGTAAATGCTTAATTGAAAAACCTGTTAAAACACGATTTAACAGATGTTTTTTTTGGGCATTTCCCCACACGCCCGTATAGGGTTCTAGGCCGCTAGTTACCTGGGTTCTCGAGGCTCTAGCTTGCTCTATTCGTTTGAAATCGATGTTTTCTTTGTAGAACTGGGATACCAAATCTACCGAATTTGGTTTTTTCATAGGTTATAACGTATTCAAATATAAATGATTAATTTCGAAAAAAAATCATTTTCGTTTTAAGAACCGTTTATGAAAAGAAAAGAATTCCTTCAGAAAACTTGTCCAGCTTTTGTGTTGTCCGTGCTAGCTAGTTCGGAATTTTTGTTGGCTTGCAAGGACTCTGCAACGGAGGAGGTGGCTCCTCAAGTGGTGACATCGCAGGAGGAAAAAGATTATTTGGCACGGAAAAAAACGATAGGGGCGAAGGGATATTTGCAGGAAAATTCAATGGTCTATGTTGACCTAGCCCATGCGACTTATTCCACGTTATTGAGTCAAGGGAATTTTGTAAATGACCAAGTGAATGGTGTTTTATTGCTTCGAAAAGATGCGACTACTTTAATGGCGCTGGATAATTGCTGCCCACATTTAGGTAGCCGCAATCAATGGTCTTATGCGGCCAATAAGTTTACCTGTGCGAATCATGGTAACTCGTATGGCATCGGCACGGGACAGGTGGCGAATTGTAGCTCTAATTCGTCTTTTGGCAATTTAAAAGCGTATAAAACGAGTTTATATAAGGATTTGTTGACGATTTCGTTCGCCTAATCCATCCTTCCAAAACTTCTTTGAAATTTTGTTGCCTTGTGCATTCGAAATATTTGGCTAATTTGTTATTGCTAAAACCTATTCGATGAAAAAAATATGCTTGCTGGTCATTTTATGTTTGACCCAATTTTCCTTTTCTCCTCCTACCTTAACTTGGGTGGCCATCGGCGATTCTATCACCTATTTAAACGACCATTCGAATGAAACAGGTGACCGAATGACCAAAGGTTATATGACGCAGGTTATGGAGCGATTACCGCATATTCAACTGGTGAATAAAGGATATAACGGTTGGACCGCCGTCAAAATAGCTAGCGAATTTGATCAATTGAATATTCCCCGCGCTGATGTCTATTCCATCTTTTTAAGTACGAATGATTGGTGGGGTGCTAAGCCCCTCGGTACCTGGGAGGATTACCTGAATAACTCGGGCCCTACCACCGTTCACGGGGCCTTTCGCGTCATGCGAGACAAGATTAAAATCCTAAATCCAGATGCCAAAATCGTGTTCATTACCCCGATGCAACGGGTGGATTTTGTTTATATTAAAAATTTCAAAAACAATGCATATGGTTCATATAAACCTAAAAA
>CANHCG010000162.1 GCA_947459055.1 Cytophagaceae bacterium
ATCAAATCCGGTGGCTATAAATTATCAGCTCTTGAAATCGAAGAAGTGATTCGTCAGCATCCGAATGTGGCGGATTGTGGCGTCGTGGGTTTAGCGGATGATGAATGGGGGGAAATCGTTGCCGTGGTCTTGGTTTTAACCACTGATCTTGAGCTTAGTCTTTTAAATACTTGGTTACGCGAGCGTTTACCTGGCTACAAAGTGCCCCGAAAATACCTCATCCAAGAGGAGCTACCGCGGAATGCAATGGGGAAAGTCACAAAAAATGATTTGAAGCTGATGTTCAGCTAGTAGAAATTAATCCCAATTCGCTTTATAGGTTAAATCGATAGCATATAGGATCTATATGGGTTTCAATTTAATTCCTTTTTTCTTGGGACGATGAAAAAACTAGTATTCTTTTTGTTGCCATTTTCGGCTGTTTTTGGTCAAAAAAATATTACGACCGCCTCCGATGCCACCGCACCATTGCATGCGCTTCAGCCGGATTATCCGACGAGCTATGGAGTTCCTAGCGCAAGCCAAGTTCAAGAAACGCTAGACCGTGTTTTCATTTATTTGGAAAAAGCAACGCCCAGTTCGTTTATTGATAAATCATCCAACATGCCTGCCGGCGAATATTCCGATAAGACAGCATTTGCCAAAGGGGATTTTCGGCCTATTTCTTATGAATGGGGAGTGACCTATTCGGGTATGTTGGCCCTACATGCGCTGACGAAACAAGAAAAATACCGAGACTATGTCTTTCGTCGCTTGGATGCCATTCATGAATTCCTTCCAAAAGCGCGGGTTTTTGAAGCTCAAAATCCGCAAAGTCCACATGTGTTAAAAGGCCTGATTTCGCCAAAGGCATTGGATGACATTGGTGCAATGGCCATGGCGGTCATTAAAGCAAAAGGCGCGGGTTACAAAAAAGATGTTTCCTTTATCACACAGCGTGCCTCTGATTTTATATTAAAAGAGGAGCATCGCTTGCCTGATCGGACCTTGGTTCGAATTCGTCCATTAAAAAATACTTTATGGTTAGATGATTTGTACATGGCGATTCCGGCCTTGTTGCAATTAGGCAAATCGACCGGAAATCAAGCCTATTTTGATGAAGCGGTGTTTCAATTTAATTCGTATCGAAAACGGATGTTTAATGCCCAATTAGGCATTTTTATGCATGGTTATTTGGAAGGGGCGGAGGCTCATCCGGAATTTCATTGGGCACGGGCGAATGGCTGGGCTTTATTGACTACGGCGGAGATGTTGGAATACCTTCCGGCGAATCATCCGGGACGTAGGGAGGTGTTGGCGCAATTGAAAAATCATCTCAGGGGCTTAATGTCCTATCAGGATGGAACGGGTTTTTGGCATCAATTAGTGGATAAAAATGACTCCTATCTGGAGACCTCGGCCACGGCGATTTATACCTATGTGATGGCTAAATCAATCAATATGGGTTGGTTAGATGCACGAATTTATGGACCGGCGGCTTTATTAGGCTGGAATGCGGTGGCTTCCAAAGTGAATGCGGCTGGTCAGGTAGAAGGCACTTGTGTAGGTACGGGTTTGGCTTGGGACCCGGCATTTTATTATTTTCGGCCTATTTCGCCTTTTGCGGCGCATGGTTATGGCCCGGTGTTGTTGGCAGGTTCGGCGGTGATGCAATTGGTTTCTGAGAGGGGTTTTAAAATCAATGATTCGGCCGTTCATTTGAATTAATTTTTTTGGTACCAACTTTTTGAATAAATTTAGGGATGCAACAAACATTTGATTTAACAGGGAAGATTGCTTTAGTGACGGGATGCAAAAAGGGGATTGGGATGGCGATGGCGATTGGATTGGCAGAGGCGGGAGCGGATATCATAGGTGTTTCAGCGAGTTTGGAGTTGGAAAATTCAGCAGTACAAAAAGCTGTGGAGGCTTGCGGAAGGCAATTTAAAGCCTATCAGGCTGATTTCTCGGATCGGGAATCATTATACGATTTCATCAAACAATTGTTACTCGATTTTCCTCGCATTGATGTTTTGGTCAATAATGCTGGAACAATATTGCGGGATCCTGCGGCAGAACATTCGGATGAATATTGGGATGAAGTTATGGAGGTGAATTTGAGTTCGCAATTTATTTTGAGTAGAGAAATAGGCCGTCGAATGTTAGTCGAAGGCAGAGGCAAAATCATTTTCACGGCTTCATTATTAAGTTTTCAAGGCGGAATTAACGTGCCTGGATATGCGGCGAGTAAGGGGGGTATTGCGCGTTTAACGATGGCCTTAGCGAATGAGTGGGCGAGTAAGGGGATTAATGTAAATGCGATTGCACCTGGTTATATTTCAACGGACAATACGGCGGCTTTGCGCGAGGATAAGGATCGAAGTGCGTCGATCTTAGGTCGGATACCGGCGGGCCGATGGGGTGAGCCGAATGATTTTAAGGGGCCAGTGGTCTTTTTGGCATCAGAGGCTTCAAACTACGTACATGGAACGATATTGACCGTAGATGGTGGCTGGATGGGCCGATAATAATTAAAATAAAACCTATAAAACGATGAAAAAAATGATGATTATGTTGTCCTTGATTAGTTTCGGGACAATGGCACAAAAAATTGATGTGAACAAGCAGTTTGCGTTGGCGGGCCAACAATACCTGCGGATGTTAGCCGATCACCCTGATACTTCCAAAACCATACATTCAGCTAAACCTGACGGCACCTACCGCGATTTGCCATCAAGTTGGTGGTGTTCAGGATTTTTCCCGGGGAGCCTTTGGTATTTATATGAGAAAACGAAGGATGTGAAGTGGGAAAAGTCGGCCCGTTTATGGACAGCGGCGGTGGAAAAGGAGCAGTACAACAAAGGGACGCATGATTTGGGTTTTATGATGTTTGATTCTTTTGGAAATGAATTGCGATTGACGAAGGATCCTCATGCAAAGAAGGTGTTGATTCAGTCGGCGAAATCGTTAGCTACTCGCTTTGATCCTAAGGTCGGTTTAATCAAATCTTGGAATAGTTTCAAAGGAGGTTTCAAATATCCGGTGATTATTGATAATATGATGAATTTGGAGTTGTTGTTCTGGGCTTCCCGTGAGACAGGCGATCAGACTTTTCATGACATTGCAATTATTCATGCGGATAATACAATCAAAAACCATTTCCGTTCGGATTATTCGTCTTATCATGTGATTTGTTACGATGAAAATGGGAAGGTATTAGTGAAAAAGCAGCATCAAGGTTATCAAGATGAGTCGACTTGGTCGCGCGGGCATGCTTGGGCGATTTATGGTTATGTGACGATGTATCGGGAGACGAAGGATAAGAAGTATTTGGATTTTGCTCAAAAGATCACTGATTTTTACTTGAATCACCCGAATTTGCCTGCGGATAAAATTCCGTATTGGGATTTCAGTGCGCCGAATATTCCGAATGAGGAGCGCGATGCGTCGGCGGGTGCGATTACGGCATCAGCCTTATTGGAATTGAGTACCTATTCGGGTGCGAAGGGTAAGCGTTATTATGCGGATGCGGTGAAGATGTTAGAATCCTTGTCGAGTCCCGCTTATCGTGCGGCCTTGGGAGAAAATAACAATTTCTTGATAAAACACTGCGTAGGCGCGAAGGGCTTGAATTCGGAAATCGATGTGCCATTAGTTTATGCGGATTATTACTATTTGGAGGGCTTGTTGAGATACCAACGCCACAATAAAAAATAATTCCCCCCGTTTAGCTTCGGCAATCCTTCCCGGTTTGCCGAAGCTAAGCAAATTTCGTACCTTTGGGGCTTAAATTTCATTCAAGCCCATGTCAGTAAAAAAAATCCAATCTGCCCTTATTTCAGTTTATTATAAAGATGGTTTAGCGCCGATCATTCAACAATTACATCAAGCCGGAGTGACCCTTTATTCCACCGGTGGAACCCAAACATTTATCGAAGAATTAGGCATCCCGGTGATCCGGGTGGAGGATTTGACAGGCTATCCTTCTATTTTTGGCGGTCGGGTAAAAACCTTGCATCCCAAGGTATTTGGCGGTATTTTATATCGTCGGGATTTGCCAGAAGATGTAGCAGTGGCGAAACAATATGAAATTCCCGCGCTCGATTTAGTGATGGTGGATTTGTATCCCTTTGAAGAAACAGTGGCTTCTGGGGCCTCTGACGAAGATATTATTGAGAAAATCGATATCGGTGGCATTTCATTAATCCGGGGAGCTGCTAAAAATTTCCAAGATGTGTTAATCGTTGCTTCTCGGGATCAATACCAAGAAGTGATGGATATTTTTACTCAAAATGGCGCTGGTACGACCTTGGAACAACGTCGTTCATTTGCCCAAAAGGCATTCCAAGTTTCCTCCCATTATGATGGTGCCATTCAGCGCTATTTCGCAGGAGAAGCGGCAGATTTGACGCAATTCAAAAGCTTGCCGGAACACGGTTTACGCTATGGCGAAAATCCGCATCAAAAAGGAACTTTTTACGGCGATTTGAATGCGCTGTTTGATAAATTGCATGGAAAGGAATTGTCTTACAATAACTTAGTTGATGTCGACGCCTGCCTGTCTTTATTAGACGAATTCGAAGAAACTGCTTTCGTGATTATTAAACACATGAATGCATGCGGTGTGGCGACGGGCCAAAGTGTCAAAGAAGCCTACGATAAAGCGCTTTCTTGTGATCCTATTTCAGCTTTTGGTGGCGTGTTAGCGACCAATGGGTTCGTTGATAAAGCCGCCGCAGAATCGATAAACCCCTTGTTTTGTGAAATCTTAATTGCACCATCATTTACCGAGGAGGCCTTGGAGATTTTAAAAACTAAGAAAAATCGAATTTTATTGAAACGGAATGTCCAAGAGTTTCCGAAGGTGATGTTTAAAACCTTGTTGAACGGCGTATTGGAACAAGATAAAGATTTGGTGATGGAAGGCGTGGCTGATTTCAAAACGGTAACGAAGCGCGTACCGACAGACGAGCAAAAGCGTGCCCTCGCCTTTGCCCTTAAAATTTGTAAGCATACAAAATCCAATACGATTATTTTGGCTAATGACGGTCAATTATTAGCTTCCGGCGTGGGGCAAACTTCCCGCGTAGATGCCTTGAAACAAGCGATTGATAAAGCGAAAGAATTTGGCTTTGATTTGCAAGG
>CANHCG010000163.1 GCA_947459055.1 Cytophagaceae bacterium
ATGAGGTATAATTGACCCTGGTGGACTACTAATTTCGACCAAAATTGACCATTAATTTCACTAATCATTTTCCAGGTTTTTCCTTTGTTTTTGGACTGGTAGACGCGTGAAATGGCAGAACTGTGCTCGGTGGACTGGGGCCCAAAGAAATCATGGCTTGCCAAATAATCCCCGTTGGGCAATGTAACGATACTCGGGGAGCCGATGTACAAACCGCTAGCTGCGGGGCTATAGGCGATGACGGTGCCGGGGACTTTTGATTGGCCGAATGAGGCTGAAATCCCAATAAAAAGGCAAAAGTATAAGAAATAGCAGGTCTGTTTTTTCATGCTTAATAATAAGGATAGGTGTCCCAAAGGGGGGAATTTGGATTTTTAATCCGCGGGTCATTCGTTTTTATCATCCAATCTTCTAGGGCGATTTTTAATTGCTTTTTTTGCTTCTGAAAGCGTTTTTGATTGGCTACATTGTGCAATTGAAAGGGATCCGTTTTTAAATCGTACAATTCCTCTGCGCCTCTTTTTTTCAAGGTCCGGTCGATATAAAAGGCATGGGTTGAGCTATCTGCTAGCAATAATTGTTTCGAAGGAGAATCGTCGATGTCGCCATAGGGCCCAACGGCCACCCATTTTAGCGGATCTCCTGCGGGATAGCGATTCGGTTCAAAATTCCGTAAGTATAAAAATTCTTGGGTTCGTATACCACGGATGGGATATCCTAGATTTCCTTTTCGGACGTTTGCGTGCCGTTCTCTTTCAACAAATATGGCCTGACGTGGGCTGATTTGTTGGCCTCGAATGTAAGGCATTAGGGATTTTGAAGGAAGATCGGATGGTTTTGTGATGTCCATGAGGTCCATCATGGTGGGGGCTAGATCGATTAGGCTGACGAAATCATGGATACGTGCCGGCTTGATTTTATCTTTCCAATAGATGATTAATGGGATGTTTGTACCAGAATCATAGCAAGTTGCCTTGGCCCTTGGGAAGGGCATGCCATTATCGCTTGTGATTACGATGAGGGTATTGTCTAGCTCGCCATTGGCTTCGAGCGTAGCGATGAGTTTGGCTATATCGCTATCGAAACGTTCCACTTCATAATAGTAATCTAAGATATCTTTTCGGACGACGTCGGTATCGGGTAAAAAGCCTGGGACATTTACTTTTTTAGGATCTAGGCCAGCTTGTTCTCCGGTTCCTTTGACATAATCCCGGTGAGGATCCATGGAGCCAAACCAATAAAAGAAGGGTTTTTCCTTTGGCTTTTGGGCTAGGAATTCGTTAAAGTTTTTGAAATTTTTACCGGCAGGATTTGATTGGTAGCCGCTGATGGAAAAGTTTCCGGGTCCCCAGCCTTTTCGTTCGCTTCCGACGAAGCCACCTGATTCCTGAATGAGGGAAACAAAATTTGGAATTGCGACAGGAAGGCTTCCCCATAGGTTTCCACCTTCTGCGAGTTGATGTGGATGTTTTCCTGTCAAGATGCTAGCACGAGAAGGGCTACAAGAGGCGGCGGAGCAAAATGCGTGGTCAAAAATTAAGCCATTGGTTCCTAATTTGTCGATGGTTGGGGTGCGTACCACAGCGTCACCATAGATGCCGGCGTGTTTGGACCAATCATCTGCAACGATAAACAGGATGTTTGGTTTTTTAGGGATGATTTGGCCCGCTAATTGAAAAACCGAAAGGCCAATGAAAAGAAAAAGCAGTCCTTTTTTGAACATGGTTGTCGAGGTATATTTTGGAAGATGGAAGATTCATCAAAATTTATCTGCAAGGTAATGGATTATACCAAAGATTTTTAGGCCTTTGTATAGATTTCGTTGGAATGATGGCCGGCCTAGTAGCAATGAATTTACGAAAATTTGGATATGCACCTAGCGTATTAATTTCCTCATAATGAACAAAAAAAGGAGGCCATTCGACCCCCTTTTAACTTATTTAGAACACGAACTGTAATATTTATAAAATTTGATACACTTTATATGAAACAGTCTCACCAGGTTTTACGATGGTGCCTACGCCCACACAAACCGTATGATTTAAAAAGGCAAGTTTTTTAGAATTTGTTTCGAAATAGGGGGTGGTTCTAAAATAATAAGTGCCGTCGGCATTTAATTTTAAGTAGCCTTGGTAATTCACATAGATATTTTCACCTTCGTTGGTTTGTAAGGAAGCCCTAACATCTAATTTATGGCTTGTCTCATCGGTTTGAAGAAGCCAATCGCCGCCATTTGGTAGAACTTTCCCCTTTAGATTTGGACCCTCGAAAAAGCCATCTAATACGGGATAAATCGTTCTTTTTCCGGTTAGGGTTTGACCGATTTCCACACCTGGTTTTAGATTAAACGTGATCTCAAAAAGTAATTTGCTCTTTAGTTCTTGCGAAAAGGAAGTTGGGTTAAAACCTATTACGCAAAGGATACCCAGTACAATTTTTTTCATTTGATTTCGATTAATTAAAGTACAAATATAAATATCTTTTTGATACTAAAAACAACTAATCGTAATAATTTTCAAAGGGGTTTTTTCTTGGACCTAGGCATGAAGGCATAAATTATTTTTATCATTTTCATAAAATAGTTTAAATTTTATTTATGAAAATGGCTGTTTAGCTTTGGGTCTAAAATACGGCTAATACAATTCATGTAATAGTTTATTTAGATGAAAAAATAATTTTATTAAGGCCAATTGCATTGCAGTTGGCCTTATTTTATTCAAAATATTTTCTCTTTATTTCTTCGGAATGCTCGACAATGTAGCCCATAAAGGCTTTTGCGATGGGGGATGGGGTTTTGTCTTTATGCCATATGAATTTCCATGTGGAGGAAATGGGGAGCTCTTTTCTGGGCATGATGACGAGAGACCCTGTTTTTAATTCGTTTTGGATTCCGATGATGGGCATGATGGAATAGCCTAGGCCCGCAATAATTGCTTGTTTGACGGCTTCATTGGAGACCAGTTCGATTTTCTTTAAAAAAGAAATCCCTTGTGATTTGAGGTAGACTTCCATGGCTTTTCGAGTTGCGGAGCCATTTTCTCGGAATATTAGGGGCAATTCGTGTTTAAATTCGTTGTATTTGAAGGTTGGATTTAGTGCGGCTGTTTCTTTATTACCGACTAGGTAAAGGTCATTTGGCAAAATATCAATGAATGCATAATGCTCGATATCTGGTAGGTCGGGGACCAAACTAAAATCGACTTCATTTGCCTCGAGGCTTTTACTTACTTTTTCTCGGTTTGTTACGTCAATCGTTAATTCGATGCCCGGATTTAATTTGAGAAAATCGCTGAGAAAATAGGGCAACACGTATTTCCCTGTGGACACAATGGAAACTTTTAATCGTCCGACTAATTGATCCTTAAAGGCCATTGTTTTATAGTTAATGGCATACACTTGTTCCAAGATATTTTCGGCTGACAGGGCAATTTCTTTCCCAAAATCAGTAATGTAGATTTTTTTGCCAATGATTTCTAGCAATGGAATTTCAAACTGCGCTTGAAAATTTTTTACCTGAATAGAAACAGCCGGCTGGGTTAAATTAAGTTCTTCGGCCGCTTTTGTAATGCTGGTGGTTTGAACGACTTTCAGGAAAATCTGAAGTTGGTTTAATGTATAGTTCATAAATTATTTTAATCTAATTCATTGTAAACTTAAATAAAAATTATTAAAAATTTCACTGTTATTTTGAAGGTTAGAAAAGGGGGTGCTGTCGCGGATCTCGTGTTTTAATTAAAAATAGCCTAGTCAATGATCAATTTCGAATTACTTATTTTCAATCTTACGAATCCGACCTTGCTTTTTTTTATTCTTGGGATGATCGCGAAATATGTTAAAAGTGATTTAGAAATTCCACCGGCTTCAAAAGCGTTTATTTCCTTATATCTTTTGTTTTCTATTGGCTTTAATGGTGGGGCGGAATTAGCGGTTTCGGGAATCACGAAGGAGGTCATTTTGAGTTTGGTGTTTGGGATGTTTTTAGCGTTCATTATTCCTGTTTAT
Source organism: Cytophagaceae bacterium (assembly GCA_947459055.1). Lineage (GTDB taxonomy): Bacteria > Bacteroidota > Bacteroidia > Cytophagales > Spirosomataceae > Aquirufa. Next base: position 4,003 of record CANHCG010000163.1, read on the forward strand.
TCCTTTTTTATTTTACGGACCAAACTTAATTCCTATGACGCGGGGGCTCTTTCTGCCTCTTATGGGTCGGTTAGTGCGGTTACCTTTGTTTCGGCCGTTGCTTTTTTAGAAATGAATCAGTTGAAGGCAGGAGGGGAAATGGTAGCGGTGATGGCATCTATGGAATTTCCGGCGATTATTATGGGGGTGATATTAATGAATATGTTTTCCTCGCATGCGGAAGCGAACACAGGTGAGCCCAGCCCTTGGAAGGCGGCCTTGAAGCATGCGATTACGAACGGGAGTGTGCTCATGATTTTTGGAAGTTTATTGATTGGTTTTGTTTCAGATGCCTCCCAATCCGTGGGTATTAAACATTTTACCTCTGATATTTTTAAGGGTTTTCTGGCCATCTTTTTATTGGACATGGGCATGGTTGCCGCGACTCGATTTAAATCGTTTAAAAAGCAGGGGTCTTTTCTATTTTTCTTTGCTCTTTTGATGCCTTTGTTTAATGGTTGCTGGGTAGCTGTGGCAAGCCAATGGGTAACCCAGGACCCGGCTAATCGGTTAATTTTCGCCATTTTAGCGGCCAGCGCTTCTTACATAGCGGTACCGGCGGCTATGCGGCTAGTTGCCCCGAAAGCAGATCCTGGGATTTATATTCCCATGGCTCTCGGGATTACCTTTCCTTTTAATATTACGATCGGAATGCCTATCTATTTTCAGCTAATTCATGGTTAATCCATTGTATTTCAACGGGCGAATAGTGCTGATTGCCACCAAACATCAAAAGGAATCGGTCATCGGGCCTGCTTTGAAAAAAGCCTTTGGTCTGGAGTATATTATTTCGGAAGGCCTCGATACGGATGTATTGGGTACATTTACGGGGGAAATTGAACGAACAAAAAGCCCAATGGAAGCCGCTAGGCAGAAATGTAATTTGGGGATGGATTTAAGTGGCGCCGATTTAGCCATCGGCTCCGAGGGCTCCTTTGGTCCACATCCCGATTTCTTTTTTGTCCCCGCCGGGGAAGAAATCATGGTCTTTAAAGACCGTAAAAACGACTTAGAAATTAGTGCAAAAATGGTTACCCAACAAACCAATTATTCTTCCTTAACCGTTACGACCGAAACAAA
>CANHCG010000164.1 GCA_947459055.1 Cytophagaceae bacterium
ACAGATTACCTAATTACACCTATAGGTACCGGTACCACGGGCCTAGGACTCAGCCAATATATAAAAACAGAGGTTATAGGCATCTTAACTTTAAATAATAAAAATGAAATCGAGGAACATATTTTAGAACATGCCATTAAAACCGACAAGATCAAACTAGTTTCAAATTTTATTTTCGATAAATACGCGAAACAACATCAAATTTTAGATGACTTTTGTGTTGAATTCGAACAATCCCACCAGATAAAAATAGAGCCCACATACACCGGGAGGATGTTCTATGGACTCTATGAATTAATCAAACAAAATTATTTTAAATCGGGATCCACCATTGTGGCACTTCATACAGGGGGAATTAAATTATCCCACGGACCCTTCTAAAGAAATAGCTAACAACTTTTGAGCTTCTACAGCAAATTCCATAGGTAATTGATTCAGCACTTCCTTCGCATATCCATTGACAATTAATGCAATAGCTGTTTCTGTCGAAAGTCCACGTTGATTACAATAAAATATTTGATCCTCACCAATTTTGGAGGTTGTTGCTTCATGCTCGACCGATGCCGTATTATTTTTTACTTCTAAATAAGGAAAAGTATGTGCCCCACATGTATCACCTAATAATAATGAGTCACATTGTGAAAAGTTCTTTGCCTTATCCGCTCTTTTACTAATTTGAACTAAACCTCGATAGGAATTTTGCGAAAATCCAGCTGAAATACCTTTAGAAACGATTCGAGATTTGGTGCCTTTGCCTAAATGGATCATTTTGGTACCTGTATCTGCTTGCTGGTAATTATTTGTTACCGCCACTGAATAAAATTCACCAATCGAATAATCCCCTTTAAGCACCACGGATGGATATTTCCAAGTAACAGCTGAACCCGTCTCCACTTGTGTCCAAGATAATTTAGCATGTGCTCCGTCGCAAATACCTCGTTTGGTAACGAAATTGTAAATACCACCCTTCCCTTCTTTATCACCAGGATACCAGTTTTGAACTGTAGAATATTTTACTTCAGCTCCTGCATGCACAAAAATCTCTACCACAGCCGCATGCAATTGATTTTCATCGCGCATGGGTGCTGTACAACCTTCCAAATAACTCACATAGGATTCATCTTCGGCCACAATCAAAGTACGTTCAAATTGACCTGTGCCAGATGCGTTTATTCTAAAATAAGTTGATAATTCCATCGGGCAACGAACCCCTTTAGGAATAAAACAAAAAGAACCGTCAGAAAATACGGCAGAATTAAGTGCTGCAAAAAAATTATCCTTTACTGGCACAACACTACCCAAATATTTTTTGATTAATTCCGGATGTTCCTGTACAGCCTCAGAAATCGAACAAAATATAACACCCTTTTCAGCTAATGTATCTTTAAAGGTAGTTGCGACCGAAACAGAATCGATTACCGCATCAACAGCGACATTTGACAAACGTTTTTGTTCATCTAAACTTATGCCTAATTTTTCAAAAGTACGACGTAACTCAGGATCAATTTCATCCAATGAATTCAATTGCTTTTTTTGAACTGGAGCCGAATAATATTTTAAAGATTGGTAATCGGTGGGTGTGTAATCTACATTCGCCCATGTAGGCTCTTTAAGCGTCAACCAATGTCTAAATGCCGCTAAACGCCACTCCAACATCCATTCAGGTTCATTTTTCTTTTTCGAAATAAAATGAATAATCGATTCATCTAATCCAACTGGCGCTTCATCTGTCTCAAAAAAAGACTCAAAACCATATTTATAATCTGAAGAAGTAACCTCTTGTAAAATCTCGTCAACCTTTTCTGCCATGATTTGTCAATAATTTGAACACAAAATTACAAAATTGATTTCATCCAAACATGAATTTATTTAGAACAATTCTTAATAAATTAAAATAAAGGTGTATTACGAATTAAACTTTCTTGTAAGGAGATAAAGGTTTCGGTACGTTGAATTCCAGTTACTCGTTGGATTTTATCATGTAAAACTTCACGGAGGTGTTGGGTATCCCGACAAATAATTTTAGCAAAAATGGAATAAATACCGGTTGTATAGTGAATATTAACCACTTCAGGGATTTTTTCTAATTGCAATGCAACATCCTCATACAATGAACTCTTGTCCAAATAAATACCTAAGAATGCGCTGATATCCCAACCAATTTTAGAGTAATCAATTAGCAACTGAGCGCCTCTTACGACACCTAAAGATTCCATTTTTTTCATTCGTACGTGAACCGTACCACCTGAAACATCTAGTCGCTGGCCTATTTCCGTATAAGGTAAATTCGCATCTGCCACCAAAATTTCCAATATTTTATAGTCAAGAGGATCTAAATCAAATTTCCGTTCCATGTAAATTTTTCAAGAAAAAGGTTATATTTTTAAAAATGATTAAGCAAAATTAGATTTTTTTTAAAATATTTTGAATTTATTAAAATACCTATTTATATTTGCACACCGAATAGTTACAAAGGTAGTTATTTTTCACTGTAGGGTGATGAAATTGGCAGACGTGCCCTCCTGTCTCGGGGGTGGTGATTCTAGGATAAACGCGGCATAATGGGTTGACCACTAAGTTAGTTCTGTGTCGTGGCTAACTACACCTTGGAGGTTCGAATCCTTCTCCTACAGCTTTTTAATTAATTAGTTTTTAGTTTGTTGATGAAGTGTAATGTTAAAAGCAATTCTATTTTAGAATTGCTTTTTTATTTGAATAATACTCTATAATTTAGGTAGAATAATTCACCCTTTAAACAAGATAGCTATGTCATTACGATTAGGAGATATCGCGCCAGATTTTCAAGCGGATACGACACAAGGACCGATTTCTTTCCACGAGTGGATAGGAAATTCATGGGTATTATTTTTCAGCCATCCAGCTGATTTTACGCCTGTTTGTACGACAGAATTAGGAAAAACTGCCTTATTACATGGAGAATTTGAAAAAAGAGGCGTAAAAGCAATCGCAATCTCTGTAGATTCATTAGACTCACATAATAAATGGGTTCCTGACATCGAAGAGGTAAATCAGGTGGAAATGAATTTTCCAATCATTGCAGATCCTGAAAAGAAAGTGGCCATTTTATATGATATGATTCATCCAAATGCTTCGGAAAAGGCAACGGTTCGTTCTGTATTTATTATTGGGCCTGATAAAAAAATAAAATTGACACTCACCTACCCTGCCTCAACAGGTAGAAATTTCAATGAAATCTTACGAGTGATTGATTCTTTGCAATTAACAGCAAATTATCAAGTAGCTACGCCAGCTGATTGGAATTATGGAGAAGATGTCATTATTACTCCAGCAGTTTCCAATGAGGATGCTGTAGTTAAATTCCCAAAAGGCTTTACATCCGTTAAGCCCTATTTACGGAAAACACCTCAACCGAATTTGTAAATTCAGTATGATTCAAGCAAATGGGAAGCAATAATATTGACTTCCCATTTTTATTTACCTATACTCTTGTATTTTTGTACAATAAGAAAAAAATCAGATGTTACTAACCAAGAACTTTACAGAGACTTCCGCCTATCAAGCATTACAAGCAGACTTTAATCGCCTTAATCCTAGCCATTTAAAAGACCTATTCGCTACTGACACGAATCGAGCAGAAACCTTTCGTATATTTTTTAATGATATTTATTTCGACTATTCTAAAAATATAATTGACAAAGAAGCATTCCAACATCTCATTCAATTAGCTAATGAATGTGGATTAAAAGCTGCCATTACATCTCAATTCTCCGGCGAAGCCATTAATCAAACCGAAAATAGAGCTGTCCTTCATACGGCACTTCGAGCTAATCCAAGCAAAGAGATTATTGTCAACGGTAAAAATATCATTCCCGATATTCAGGCTGTCAAGAATCAGATGAGACAATTTTCTGAATCAGTAATTATTGGCAATTGGAAAGGATATTCAGGAAAGGCCATCACTGATGTTGTAAATATTGGGATCGGTGGATCAGATTTGGGTCCCGTGATGGTAACAGAAGCATTAAAAGCCTATAAAACCCATCTGAATCTACATTTTGTAAGCAATGTTGATGGTACTCACATCGCTGAGACACTAAAAAAAGTAAACCCAGAAACCACCCTATTTTTAATCGCATCCAAGACCTTTACCACCCAAGAGACGATGGCAAATGCTTTTTCTGCTCGTGATTGGTTTTTAAATCAGGCAAATGATATTGCGCATGTTTCAAAACATTTCGTGGCACTATCAACGAATGCAAAAGAGGTAGCTAATTTTGGTATCGATGTAGCTAATATGTTTGAATTTTGGGATTGGGTAGGTGGACGATATTCATTATGGTCGGCAATTGGATTATCCATCTGCTTATCTATTGGCTATACTAATTTTGAGGCTTTATTAGCTGGTGCGGAAGCGATGGATCAACATTTTGAAACAGCTGAGTTTGATCAAAATATACCAGTTATCCTCGGATTATTAGGAATCTGGTATGTTAATTTTTTCGGAGCGGCAACCCACGCAATCCTACCTTATGATCAGTATATGCATCGTTTTGCGGCATATTTTCAACAAGGGGATATGGAATCCAATGGAAAAACGGTGGACAGAAGTGGTAAAAGGGTAAATTATGCCACCGGACCTGTCATTTGGGGAGAACCGGGAACGAATGGCCAACATGCATTTTATCAATTGATTCATCAGGGAACTCAATTAATTCCTGCCGACTTCATTGCTCCGGCTGTTTCACAAAATCAAATAGGAAATCACCATACCTTATTAATGTCTAATTTCTTTGCGCAAACCGAGGCATTAATGAATGGAAAAACGAAAGACGTCGTAGTATCCGAATTAAAAAAGGCAAACTTGTCAGAGGAAGCAATCGAGAAATTGAGTCCATTCAAGGTTTTTGAAGGCAATAAACCGACCAATTCATTTCTTGTAAAAAAGATAGACCCTACTACTTTAGGTTCCTTAATTGCGATGTATGAACATAAAATATTTGTTCAAGGGGTGATTTGGAACATCTTTAGCTATGACCAATGGGGCGTAGAATTAGGAAAACAATTAGCGAATTCAATTTTACCTGAACTGGAAAATGAATCAACGGTTACGAGCCATGATAGCTCAACCAA
>CANHCG010000165.1 GCA_947459055.1 Cytophagaceae bacterium
AATTGGAATGATTCCAATACTTGCTCTGCTGCCCCATAAATGTCTAAATGATCCGCATCCGTGGAGGTAACCACGGCTGCTTGTGGATGCAAGGTGAGGAATGAGCGATCATATTCGTCGGCTTCTACGACACAAATAACGTTGTCCGGGCCTTCATTTGGAATGAAATTCGTTCCGTAATTTTGGGTAATCCCACCTAAAAAAGCGGTAACATTTTTCCCGGCATGTTTTAATAAATGGGCCAATAGGGAAGAGGTAGTCGTTTTTCCATGCGTTCCGGCTACTGCTAAGGTCGGAATTTGTTCGGTTATCCAGCCTAAAATTTGGGACCTTTTCCAGAGCACGATGCCTTTGGATTCTAAGAATTGCTTTCCCAAATGGGTAGTTGGTATCGCAGGCGTGAAAATAAAGAGGCAATGTTCCGGATCCTCCAGCGCGATGGCCGGAATATGGTCAATGGAATCTTCATAGTGAACGTGCATGCCTTCGGCGGCCAATTGGCGCGTCAGGGGGCTTTCCGTTTTATCGTAGCCTGACACGGGGAATCCGTTGTGTAAAAACCAACGGGCAATCGCCGACATCCCAATTCCCCCAATTCCCAGGAAATACACATGTTTTAGGTCAGAAAGGCTTATTTGTATTCGCATCTTAGCTTAATAGGGTGGCGGCAATTTCTTGAGCAGCTTTTGGTTTGCCCATGGAAAGACTTGCGCTAGCCAAGGATTCCAACAGGGTTTTATTAGCCAAGGTCTCCAAAGCCGTTTTAATTAATATCTCTTGTGCTTCGTTGTCTTTTACGAGCAACGCAGCTTTTTGGCGTACTAAACTCAACGCATTCTCTGTTTGATGGTCCTCCGAGGCATTCGGGAAGGGCACTAATACACTCGCTTTCCCCGCCAGGCAAATTTCAGAAACGGATAGGGCCCCAGCTCTTGAAATAACGATATCCGCCATGGCATAAGCCAAATCCATCTCATAGATAAAGGCTGATACATAACTAGAAAGGGCTGGACTTTTCGCAGCTGATTGCTTCGCTTGATTTTCAAAAGGCACGCCTGTTTGCCAAACGAGCTGGACTCCCGCTTTCTCAAATTCCTTCAATCCCCTTTCAATCGCCAAATTAATACTTCGCGCTCCCTGACTACCCCCAATGACAAGCACGGTTGATTTTTCAGGATCTAAACCAAAAAACTTAGCGGCTTGTACTCGTTTACTTTTGGATTCAATTAGGTCTTTGCGGACTGGATTACCCAAAAGCATGATTTTTTCTTTCGGGAAAAACTTCTCCATGCCCGGATAGGCGACAAAGATGTGTTGGGCCTTTTTGCTCAATAATTTATTTGTAATACCCGCAAAGGAATTTTGTTCTTGGATCACAAAGGGAATGCCTTTGACATAGGCGGCCATCAGCATGGGGCCTGAGGCATAGCCACCCACCCCAATCGCTAAATCGGGTTTAAAATCATTTAAAATGGCAAATGCTTTTGATAAGCTACGGAGTAATTTGATGGGGAAAAGTAGGTTTTTCCACATATGCTGGCGATTAATTCCTACAATTGGAAGTCCAATAATCCGAAAACCGGCTTTTGGGACTTTCTCCATTTCCATTTTTCCTTCGGCGCCTACGAAAAGAAATTCTAGCTTCGGATTAGCTTCCTGAAGCGCAGATGCGATGGCAATGGCCGGATAAATATGTCCGCCAGTACCCCCTCCTGAAATTAATACGCGTTGAATATTCACTAAATAACTGGTTTTAAATCTTTGGCGACCATATCCCGATCACGACTCACCGACAAAATCAATCCAATACTAATCGCCGTAAAAATCAACGAAGTTCCTCCGGATGAAATCATCGGCATCGGTTGGCCCGTCACCGGACCAGCTCCTACGGAAACAAGCATATTGATAAAAGCTTGTAATACAATCGAAAATGTAAGTCCCGCTGAAAGTAAACCTCCCAGGGGTTTGACGCTAAATCGAATGACGGAGGCTCCTCGGTACATAAACCAGAGGAAAAGGATGGGAATAAATAGCCCAATAATAATACCATATTCTTCCAAAATAATGGCATAAATAAAGTCGGATTCGGCTTGCGAGAGGAAATAGCGTTGCTGGCTTTTTCCGGGACCTTTTGGGGTCAGGGCGCCGGTGGCGATGGCGTACCAACTTCGATATAGCTGATAATCGTCTCCCTTTTTATTTAATTGTTTGCTCTCTTTTTCGTTGATCCGGGAATTAAAATTTGATATTCTGGATTTAACGGTTTTCGCTCGTTGGCCCACCTCAAAAAACACTACGCCGACTGCCAGCATAAAGACGGCTGAAACGATGTACACGATTTGCATAATCGGGACCCGACCGAAAAACATCAAGACGATACTGGTACCAAAAATCAGGATACTTGTCGAGAAATTGGACAACATAATGAGGAAACAGGTCATTCCAATTTTAAATAAAAGCCAGAAACACATGACCCAATTATAGGAGGATTGATCTGCTTGTCGGGTCGAAAAATCCTTCGCCAAACTAGCAGTCAGGCATAATTTCGCCATATCCGAAGGCATAAAGCTGATGGGTCCTAATTCGATCCAGCGGCTAGCACCCCCTTTACTTTCACCAAATTTCAGGGCAATCAGGATGAGGATCCAAGAAAAAATAAGAGCAATGTGGCTGAATTGCGTCATTTTGATGTAATTCTGACGGGAAAACCAAGACATTAAAAAGAACGAGAGTCCTAAAATGACCATCGATTTTAACATGTTTGTGATCGGGTCGAAGGGCCCGCTCATGTTTAATTTCCCTTTGGCTGAGAATTGTATTAATAAGCCGAAGGTATTTAGAAGGAAAACGATGAACCAGATTTGGTAATCCCCTGCCAAATGCGATTTGATGTAATTCGAAATTCTAGTTTCCATGGCATAAGCGTTTTACGGCCTCTTTAAATTGATCTCCTCGATCTTCGTAATTTTTAAATAGATCAAAACTCGCGCAGGCCGGAGATAGCAAAATTACATCTCCCGAATTAGCCCATTCCATTCCTTTTTTGATGGCATCTTCCAGTACCTCGGTGGAATAAATTTGTGGGCAAATTGGCCCAAAATGACTTTCTAGTTTACTATTATCTTTACCTAAACAAATGAGCGCTTTGACTTTTTCGTCAACTAAACTATCAAGGACTTCATATTCATTGCCTTTGTCAACTCCGCCCATGATCAGGATGATAGGTTGTTTAAAGCTATTTAAGGCATAAAAAACGGCGTCCACATTGGTGGCTTTGGAATCATTCACAAATGAAATACCATGCCAATTCCCGCAAGGCTCTAGGCGATGTGGGGCATTTTGGAATGTCGCAATATATGATTTAATGTCTGACAAGGAAATACCTACAGCCTCTGCGGCTAACATGGCCGCGGACATATTGATGGCATTGTGAGGTCCTTGGATAGGAGCTTTTGTTAAATCAAAGGTCCCATCTTTAAATTCGATGTGTTGATCTTTGATGAAGGCACTGGCTTCTGGTTGAGTGAAGCTGATGGTTTTTTGTTGGGCAGTGGGAATGCGACCCAAATATTGTTGGATTACTTCATCATCGCCCCAATATATGCAAGTTGTCTTTTCTGAGGCGTTTTGGAAAATACGGAATTTGGAAAAGATGTAATTTTCAAATTTATATTCGTAGCGGTCTAAATGATCCGGTGTAATGTTCAACAATACGGCCACATCGGGTTTAAACGAGAAACATCTGTCTAATTGAAAGCTGGAAATTTCGAGAACAAAATAGTCGTAGGTATTATCTAAGACTTGTTTGGCGAAACTTTGTCCAATGTTTCCACCGAGGCCTACGTGGAAGCCTGCTTCTTTCAACAAATGATATGTTAGAAGCGTCGTCGTCGTTTTTCCATTCGAACCCGTAATCGCAATGATTTTTGCATCGGTGTAGCGTGCGGCGAATTCGATTTCTGAGATGAGGGAGATGCCTTTGGCCTTGATGGCCTTGACCACTTCATTTTTTTCAGGAATTCCGGGACTGATAATTATTTCGGAGGCGCTGAGGATTTCGTCGAGGCTATGTTGGCCTGATTCAAATCGAATCGAATGTTCTGCTAGGGTTTGTTGGAACGCATCTTTTAATAGTCCTTGGTCCGACAAAAAGACGTCGAATCCTTTTGATTTTGCAAGTAAAGCAGCACCAACGCCACTTTCTCCTCCTCCTAGAACTACAATTTTGGACATGCGAATAAATTTAGTACAATTTAGAAAATGTCTTGCACTAATTCAACCGCTTGGATGGGCATTTTCGAAATTTGCCAACAAAAAAAAGACTAGCCTTTCGACTAGTCTTTTTCAACAATTCAAAGCTTAATTTCTTACACTAACGAAATACGTTTGAATGAAGAAATTGTTAGGCCTTTTTGAGTTTGTTCTAATAATTGACGAATCGTGATGGATGAATCTTTCACGAATTGTTGGTTCAATAAAGTTTGCTCTTTGTAGAACTTCTCTAATTTACCTACGGCAATTTTCTCTAACATCGCTTCTGGTTTCCCTTCTTGACGTGCTTGATCTTTTCCGATTTCAATTTCGCGTTCGATTGTTTCTGCATCCACGCCATCCTTGTCTAATGCGACAGGTTTCATAGCTGTGATTTGCATTGCGATGTCTTTTCCAACTTCTGAAACATCAGCTCCTTGAACATTTTCGAATGCAACTAATACACCAATCTTGTTATTTGAGTGAATGTAGGATACCACTTTCTCAGCTGATACGTTTTCGTAAGCAGCTAGGGTGATTTTTTCACCAATTTTCCCCGTTAATTCGATGATATGACCTTCGATTGAACGTCCATCTTGTAAGGGCTCAGCTAATAAATCATGTGCAGAAGGAGCATGTGCTGCAGCTGCTTTTTCGATGATTGAACTCGCTAAATTGTTGAAATCAGCCACTTTAGAAACAGGTTCTGTTTCACAAGCTAATGCGATGATTTTTCCGTTAGAATGATCTGCTGACATGGCTACAAGCACCAC
>CANHCG010000166.1 GCA_947459055.1 Cytophagaceae bacterium
ACAAGGATACGAGGTAGATTCGGTCAATTTTCCATATATCGATCAAATGTTGCCGACCTATTATGTGTTGACCACCGCAGAAGCAAGTTCTAATTTATCTCGATTTGATGGAGTGAAATTTGGGCATCGGACAGAGCATCCAAAGGATTTAATGGATTTGTACAAAAAGACGAGGGATGAGGGATTTGGGGAAGAAGTGAAGCGTCGGATTATGTTGGGTACTTTTGTGTTAAGTGCAGATTATTATGATGCGTATTATACAAAAGCGCAAAAGGTTCGTCGGCTTATTCAGGAATATACGGACCAAATTCTTGCTGACTATGATTTTATTATTTCACCTACAACCTCTTCCACCGCCTATGCGATTGGGGAAAAAACAGCAGATCCCTTGCAAATGTATTTAGGTGATTTGTTTACGGTTCAGGCGAATGTGACTGGATTGCCAGCTCTATCTGTTCCGATGGGATTGGATACAGCTTCCTTGCCGATGGGATTCCAATTCATGGGTCCTCGTTTTTCGGAGAATGCCCTTATTGATATCGCTAGTTTGATTAAAAATTAATATGTTGATGCGTTTACGTTTTTTGTTTCTTCTGCTTTTACTAATTTCTTTGGGTGCCCAGGGACAGGAGAAACGGGTGTATATGCCATCTGATGATCAATTGTCGATTGATTCCTTGGCTCGAATTGAGCAAGGGATTCCAACGGCTTTGATGATTGATCCTTCCTTGATTCAAAAGCGACTAAAGTCTATTGAGAGTCGAATCCCATTGGTTTATAACGTTCATTCGCATCAATATGTGGAGTATTTTGCATTTAGGAAGGCTGCATTTACCCAACATATGTTAGAAAAACGTGATCTCTATTTTCCATTATACGAGAAATATTTGAAGCTATATAATTTGCCAGATGAATTAAAATATCTTTCATTAATCGAATCTGGTTTAGAAACAAAGGCACTTTCGAACAAAGGTGCCGGGGGATTGTGGCAATTTATGCCTTACACGGCTCGTGGAGATTTTGGTTTGCGAGTCGATTCTTTTGTGGATGAGCGATTTGACCCGGAACGTGCTACGGAGGCTGCTTGTAAGTATATGCGCCAATTGTACCGAATTTTTGGGGATTGGCACATGGTTTTGGCTGCCTATAATACTGGGCCAGGCAATGTAAAACGAGCCATTCGGAAATGTGGAGCTACTAATTTTTGGGGTATTTATAATTGTTTGCCTTCGCAGACTCGGAATTATGTGCCTCAATATATTGCGATTACCTACATGATGAATTTTCATTGGGATCATCAGATTCAAGCGCAAGAATGGGCTCGCCATATGCCCTCCGATACGGTGCATGTGAATGGCTATTTAAATTTAAATGTTTTGTCAAACCTTTCAGGTTTTTCGATTGATACGTTTCGCGTATTAAATCCACATATTTTATCGAATACGATTCCAGCGAGTCATCAACGGATTATCATGCGGATTCCAAGTCAGAAATATGCGTTCTTTAAGGAGAACCGTCAGAAGATTTTGGATTCGGCGGCTTATTTTGGTCCTAGGTCGGTCGGTCGGGATTCTTTGGGAGTTCAACCTGTGGAACAATGGGTTAAAAAGAAACATGTGGTTCGCAAAGGGGAGAATATTTATGATGTTGCCCGACGGGTCGATGTTTCTGTTTTTGAGTTAAAGCGAATGAATCATTTGCGATCCAATCGGATCCGAAAAGGTAAGATCCTTTATTATTTTGTTAAAGAATGGGTGATGCCGAAAATTCAAGTGGCATCATCGGATACCTTGAAAAAAGAAGGGGAAATATCCGGTACAAAATCTGAAAATATTATTTCAAAAAAATCAGATAAAGTTGCTAAGAAACCCAAATATCACAAAGTTAAATCTGGCGATACATTATCGGAAATAGCTGATAAGTATCCTGGATTAACGGTTGAAAGAATTAAAAAGTTAAACCGACTGCGTTCTAAGCCCATACAGCCTGGAATGCGGCTAAGAATTTCATAAGATGATCGCCTACTTACAAGGAAAATTGGCTTACAAGGACCGTGCACACGTCATAATCGATGTTCAAGGGGTAGGGTATGAGGTTAAAATTTCATTACAGACCTATGATGCACTTTCGAGTGGAGAAGAAAATTGCAAATTGTTCACGCATTTGCAAATAAAAGAGGATGCTCATACGTTAGTAGGGTTTTATGAAATGGATGAAAAGTTACTCTTTTTGGATTTGATCAGCGTTTCTGGTGTGGGCGTGACGACGGCACTAGTGATGTTATCTTCTTTTTCATCAGGCGAAATTCGGGCAGCCATTATGAATGAAAATATAGCCTTAATTCAGTCGATTAAGGGAATAGGTTCGAAAACGGCCCAACGAGTTATTTTAGAATTAAAGGACAAGTGTAAAAAAGACACCTTGTTTGTAGAGGCAGGAAAAGCCTCTCCTGATAAATCCTATGGGATTAAACAAGAGGCTTTAGCGGCATTAGTAACCTTGGGAATTCCTAGGGTAGCTGCAGAGAAAAGTTTGGATTCTTTGTTAAAAGCAAATCCAGATGCGACTATAGAACAATTAATCAAATTAGCGTTGCGTTAACCTTTGTATTTTGCTGAATTTTTCGTCTAAAAAGTGTACTGAATATTCTCTAAATTCTCTTTGTTGGGTGATGTTAGGGGTATTTATATCCTTTTTTGCTTGGTCGCAAGACACAACTTCCTTGGCTAAAAGTGGTCGTCGGCCACGTTTTATCCTTAGGCCTTTTGTTGGATTAAATAAACCTGTTTTTTCGAAATCGCCCTTTTCATTATATACTTTGCCAGGTGAGAAATTACAAATTTCAGTTCAGGATAATCAGTTGATTAGTTCGCAACAATTAGGTAATCTTTCTGTTTCTCCTGTGCAAGCCTTTTCTTTTCAGGAATATGGTTCCCAGCAAGATAAAACGGTTAACCAGAATTACTGGCGGGCCTATTCCAAAAGTTTAGATGGAGTTAATTCAATTCAGTCGCGTGGCTTATTTCCAAAAATAGAATTACCTCCTGCGATCGATCGGATTTTTGGCGGTAGTGAAATTTCCTTCAAGCCGAATGGAAGTTTATTGCTGGATATTGGCTATATGGGCCAATTTGTAGATAATCCAGCTATTCCGGTACAATTGCGCTACATTGGGAATCTGTTTTTTAACGAGCAGGCTCAATTAAATTTTCAAGGAAAAATAGGGGATAAGTTGAACTTGAATGCCAATTTTGACACCAAAGCCAGTTTTAATTTTCAAAATCAATTAAAATTAAACTGGAAAACTCAAGAAGAAGATATCCTTCAGAACATCGAAGCTGGAAATACCTCGTGGACGCTGAATTCTCAATTAATCCCAGGTGTTCAGAATTTATTTGGTTTAAAAACCTTATTGCGTTTTGGGAATTTGGATGTGACGGTCGTGGCGGCTCAACAGCGGTCGAAACAAGATTGTATTACTCTAAAAGGTGGGTCCCAAGGCCGTTCTTTTGAAATTCGGGCGGATCAATACGATGAGAATCGTCATTTTTTCCTTTCCACTTATTTCCGAGATACCTACGAACGCTCCTTGCGAACTATGCCTGTGATCACGAGTGGAATTACGATTACTCGGGTGGAGGTATACGTAACGAATCGGACGCAAAGCACGGAAACCTTACGGAATTTAGTGGCGCTGGCGGATTTGGGTGAATCGAATCCTTGGGTTCAAAGTCGGTCTAAAGCTGTTTTGCAACCGATTAAGCCTAATAATCCAGTTGATAATGCCAATAATGGGCTATATGATAAATTGGTTAATGATGCCTTGATTCGTAAATCGGATCAATCATCATATCAATTGGAATCTGCCTATAACCTTCAGCGCGGTACAGATTTTGATGTATTGAAAGGGGCCAAACGTTTAAATGAACGCGAATTTAAATTCAATTCGCAATTAGGCTATATCTCTTTAGTCGCACCACTTCGGAATGATGAGGTTTTAGCCGTAGCTTATGAGTATACGTTTAATGGTCGTCGATTTAAGGTGGGGGAATTAACGGAGGATTATCAAGCGCGTCAGGATAATGAGGTGCTGGTATTAAAGATGTTGAAATCGTCGACAGTTCGTAATCATTTGGAGCATCCGATGTGGGATTTGATGATGAAGAATGTGTATTCGTTGAATACTAATTCCTTGGCAAAGCAAAATTTCCAATTACGAATAGTGTATAAGGACGATGCGTCTGGGATTGATAATTCGAATTTGATTGAGGGGGAGAAGTTGAAGGATGTGCCCTTAGTGAAGGTATTGGGATTGGATAAACTGAATTTTGCGGGGGATGCCCAACCGGATGGGAATTTCGATTTCATTGATGACATTACCGTAGATTCCAAAAACGGAAAAATTATTTTTCCAGTCTTAGAGCCTTTTGGGAAAAGTTTAAAATCTAAGTTTACCGCTTCGGAGGGGGCATTGGCGGATAAATATGTGTTTGAGAAATTATACACAACGACGCAGACGGATGCGCAGCAGTTAGCAAGTAAGAATAAATTCTTCTTAAAAGGTTCATTTCAGTCTGGGGTGGGCGGGGATATTGCGTTGCCGTTTGGCGTAGAGCCGAAATCCGTGACTGTATCCGCCGGTGGTCAAATGCTTTCGGCGGGGAGTGATTTTATTGTGGAGGGTCAATCGGGTAAGGTGAAAATTATTAATGAGGGGGTGTTTAATTCAGGTCGGGAAATCAAGGTTTGTTATGAAAAACCGGATTTGTTTTCCAATCAGGTGAGGACCTTATTGGGTACGCGATTGGATTATAATTTAGGTTCAGATGTTCATTTAGGTGCTACCATTCAAAATATGAGTGAGACGCCACCTGCTTTTTTTAGACGTGTGGCGATTGGGAATGAGCCGGTGGATAATACTTTGATTGGTTTTGATGCAAGTTTATTGAAAAAATCATATTTCTTAACTCGAGCTTTGGATGCCTTGCCGATTGT
>CANHCG010000167.1 GCA_947459055.1 Cytophagaceae bacterium
ACCTGATGCTAAAGAAATCGTTACGTATATCCTAAGTTTATCTGATGCGAAGAAAGCGTCTAAGCCTGTTGAGGGTGAATACGTGCCTCAGGACAAAGGGAAAGCGGGTACTTATTTATTTGCGGCAAGTTATACCGATAAGGGATCAGGGAAAATTATTCCAGCTACAGGCCAAAAAGTAGTCGCATTACGTCATCCACGTGTTCCGGCTGTTTCATATGATGAGGTTTCAAAAGGGATGAAATTCAAAGTGGAGGGATTGGGTGAAATCCTGGCGGCGACAGGCGATAAGGGTTTTGTTAAATTCGCAAATATCGACTTAACGGGCATTAAGAAAATCTCCTTTATGGGGATGTACATGGCGGGCCAGACGATTGGTGGAAATTTAGAATTGCGCGTAGGAAGTCCGACGGGTACCTTAGTTGGTTCCGTAGAAATCAAAGCCTCCAAGCAATATGAAATCCCTGTGAATGTGTCCGGAGTGAAGGATGTGTACTTCGTTTTTGTTAGTCCGACAGGCGCGGATGGCGCCTTGTATGGATTGAAGGATTTCTTATTTGAGAATTAATTAGGGCACGGGTTGCCAGAAGATGGTTTGCCAGGAGATGGTTTGCCAAAGGGACTTTGGCAAACCAAGACCGCAGGCCTTAACATGGTTCGCCAATGTTAAACTTTGGCGATCCTAGGCCGCAGGCCTTAAAAAGGATGGTCAATCCATATTGACCATCCTTTTTCCTTTTCAGGCCTATTAGCCTGGGAATTTACTTATATGTATTGTTATTTTTTGGGCTTTAGGATTGCCAAAGTTCCTTTGGCAAACCAAGACCATCCTTTTTCCTTTTCAGGCCTATTAGCCTGGGAATTTACTTATATGTATTGTTATTTTTTGGGCTTTAGGTTTGCCAAAGTTCCTTTGGCAAACCAAGACCATCTTTTTTCCTTTTCAGGCCTATTAGCTTAGGAATTTACTTATATGTATTGTTATTTTTTAGGCTTTAGGATTGCCAAAGTTCCTTTGGCAATCCAAGACCATACTTTGGCAAACCGACACCTTTGGCAATCCGTTTACACCCTTTCCGACAACTCCAACCACCTCAGTTCCATCTCTTCCAACGAAATTTTTATGGTCTCAATTTCTTGAGCCAAGCGGGTGAGAACCTGAAAATCCTCCGAACCTGCATTTAATTGTTCAATCAAACTAGCCTTTTGGGATTCAAGCGTAGCCATTTTTGCCTCCAATTCCTCAAATTCCTTTTGTTCCTTAAAACTGAGTTTTGGTCCTTTGGCAACCACAGGAGCGGCCACCGTACTCGGCGCCTTCACCGGATTGACTTTCGCCACAGGGGCGCTGTCTGTTTGGTTTTCCAGGGAAATTCGATAATCCGTATAATTACCATTAAAAAACCGAACCTCGCCTTCGCCTTCCACGAGGATTAATTGGTCCACCAAATTATCCATGAAATAGCGATCATGCGATACAAGCAAAAGACAACCTTGGAATTCGCTTAAAAAATCCTCGAGTAACTGAAGCGTATCCAAATCCAAATCATTCGTTGGCTCATCCAAAATCAAGAAATTCGGATTTTTGACCAATACCCGCATGAGTTGCAAGCGTTTTTTCTCTCCTCCGGATAATTTGGCCACCGGCGTATATTGCTGCGCCGTGGGGAATAAAAACTTACTTAGAAATTGACTTGGGCTCAAGGACTCATTTTTGCCATACGGAATTACCTCGGCGATTTCGGTGATGGTATCAATCACGCGTTGCTCCGGTTTAAAATCAAATGGAATTTGTGTGTAATAACCCACCACCAAGGTCTCGCCAGGGTCGATCGTACCCGCATCTGGCGTTTCTAAGCCTGTGAGCAATTGGAGAAAGGTTGTTTTTCCCGCCCCATTTTTTCCCACAATCCCAATGCGATCTTTTTTCTTGAAGGTATACGTAAAATCGTTGATTATTTTTTTATCCCCCCAAGCCTTCTGTAAACCATTAATCTCAATGATTTTATTGCCCAAACGCGACATTTGAATCGCTAATTCTAATTTTGAATCATCTGGTTTCCGATGCGCCATTTCTTCGGTCTCCGCGAAGGCATCAATCCGATATTGCGCCTTGGTTCCGCGGGCTTTAGGCTGCTTGCGCATCCATTCCAATTCTTTTCGATACAGGTTTTTGGCTTTCGAAATACTACTGGCTTCCGAAGCCTCCCGCTCCGCTTTTTTCTCCAAAAAATAGGCGTAATTTCCTTCGTAGGTATATAAGGAACCCTGCGAAAGTTCAAACATTTTATTGCAAATCTTATCCAAAAAATACCGATCGTGAGACACCACTAGGACGGTCACATTGGGACCTGATAAAATACCTTCGAGCCATTCGATGGTTTCGATATCCAAATGGTTGGTCGGCTCATCCAAAATCATAATGTCTGGACTTTCGATCAATAATTTAGCTAAGGAAAGGCGTTTTTTCTGCCCACCCGAAAGCGTTGAAACCTTTTGATCTCCATCCGGAATCCCTAGTCTCGAAATGATCTGCTTCGCACGCGCCTCATAATCCCAAGCATTGTGTGCCTCCATGAGCGCAAAGGAATCTTCTAATTCTTTAGAATCTCCCGAAATCATCGCCTTCTCATAAGCCTTGATGGCCATGGCCGAAGGCAAATCATCTGAAAATAGGTAATTTAATACTTCTTCATTTTCGGCGAAAATGGGGTTTTGGGGTAAGTATCCGACACGAATTCCTTTTCGAATGGAAATCTTCCCTTCATCTGGGCTTTGCATGCCCATCAGGGTTTCCATCAGCGTGGTTTTACCCGTCCCATTTTTTCCAATGAGCGCTACTTTTTCCCCTTTTTGGAGACCAAAGAACAGGTTTTTAAATACCCAACGTTCCCCGATATTCCGAGAAATATTTTCTGCCGATAAATAATTCATAGCTTAGTTTTCGAGAGCTTCTTCTCTCATTTTACGGCGCAAAACCCTACCCGAAACCCAAATAGAGATTTCATAGAGGCCCAACAAAGGGAACGCCACCAGCAATTGCGATATCACATCCGGCGAAGGTGTAATAATCGCCGCCACAATCAAAATCACAATCATCGCATGTTTTCGATACTCCCGCATGAATGATGGTGTTAAAATACCCACTTGGGATAAAACAAAGGCCACCATCGGCAACTGAAACGTCAGTCCGCAGGCGAGGGTCAACATCGACAATAAGGAAATGTAATCATTGATGTCAAATTGGTTTTGAATCGTCACATCCAATTTGAAATTCGCCAAAAAGTTAATCGCCATCGGCGCCACCACAAAATAGCCAAACGAAACCCCAATAAAAAATAATAAGGAAACCCAAAAAACCGCGCCACGCGCCGCTTTCAGTTCTTTATTCTTTAAACCGGGTTTAATAAATCGCCAAACTTCATAAAAGGCATAAGGAAAGGCAAACAAGAGCCCAACAATAATTGATTGCGTCAGCGCCATCATAAATTGTCCCGAAACTTCCCGACTTTGCAAAATAAAATCTGCTTTTTGCATGCAAAGGCTAGTCCATCCCGTAACTTCTGCTAATCGGCATAAAACCAAATTCGTCGCGAAATCCACTTTCGTAGGCCCCATGATGATGATCCCAAAAATCTCGTTTCGGAATATCCAGGCTGCAATTGTAAATATTAAAATAGACGCCATGGACCGCAAGATGTGCCAGCGCAATTCTTCCAAATGGTCTAAAAACGACATTTCAGTGCCGTCTTTGTCCTCATCTTCCTCGTAATTATCTTCCCAATCTTGGTCCATCGACATATTTTTCTATTATAAATAAAGTGGGAATTGTTTCACCCACGCATTCACATCACCTTTAATTTGCTTTAATACCGCCTCATTATCATGGTTCATTAAAGCCTTATCCACCATGTCTACAATTTGAGACATATCCGATTCTTTTAATCCTCTTGTCGTCATCGCCGCCGTTCCTACACGCATTCCTGATGTCACAAATGGCGACTTATCATCAAACGGAACCATATTCTTATTGATAGTAATATCCGCTTGAATCAATGTATTTTCCGCTAATTTTCCACTCAAACCTTTCGGACGTAAATCGATTAACATCAAATGGTTATCCGTTCCTCCCGAAATAATATCATATCCTTTGGCCAAAAATGCCTTTGCCATCGCTTGCGCATTTACCTGTACTTGTTTAGCATACGCTTCAAACGTCGGCGTTAACGCCTCCCCAAACGCAATGGCCTTGGCTGCAATGACGTGCTCCAAAGGACCACCCTGCGTTCCCGGAAACACCGCGCCATCCAAACAAGCCGACATCAATTTCAAATCACCCTTCATCGTCTTAAAGCCAAATGGATTTTCAAAATCATTGCCCATCATAATCAAACCCCCACGTGGCCCACGCAAAGTTTTGTGCGTGGTCGTTGTCACAATGTGACAGTGAGACATGGGATTATTTAATAAGCCCTTCGCAATCAACGCCGAAGGATGAGAAATATCGGCTAATAAAATAGCACCTATTTGGTCAGCAATCGCCCGTAAACGTGCATAATCCCAATCTCTTGAATAGGCCGAAGCTCCACAAATAATTAACCGCGGCTTTTCCTTTAACGCCGTCGCTTCTACTTTATCCCAATCGATTAATCCGGTCTCTTTTTCCACGCCGTAAAAAAAAGCTTGGAAATATTTTCCGGAAAAATTAACCGGTGAACCATGTGACAAGTGTCCGCCATGGGATAAATCAAATCCTAAAATCTTATCGCCCGGATTCAAAAAGGACAAAAATACCGCTGCATTCGCTTGTGCACCTGAATGTGGTTGCACGTTAGCCCAAGTCGCGCCAAATAGTTGTTTCGCCCGCTCAATGGCTAAAGTTTCCACTTCATCCACGACTTCACAACCACCATAATACCGCTTTCCCGGAAGACCTTCCGCATATTTATTGGTCAATACACTGCCCTGCGCTTCCATCA
>CANHCG010000168.1 GCA_947459055.1 Cytophagaceae bacterium
AGTCGGCCCGAAATTTCCATCCAAACCTATGCGCGCGATTTAGGGACATTTGTATTAGGTGATTCTTTAGAACCCAAGGACACGTTAGGAATTTTATCTCGCGGAAAATATGGAACGCTGGGTGGGGTAGAAAAGATTCAAAAAATCAATCCAGCCTTTGATTTGGCAACAACTAATTTACAAGAATTACAAGCCTACAAATCAGCGATTACGGAGGATGAATGGATTTTAATCGCTGCAAATATTGATGATCGGGATATTTTATTGGAGGCCAAAGCCATGTTTGAAGGCGAAACTTTGTGGAGCGATGAGCGTTTGGGTGCCTTATTGAACCGTCATCAGGATAATTTACGCGATCATAAGCGGATTTCGACCCCTAAGATTGATCGGATGATTCAAGCTTCCTTGGATGCCGGGGCTTTGGGTGCAAAAATAAATGGCTCTGGAGGGGGAGGTTGTATGTTTGCCTATGCACCACAAGAGCCAGAGAAAGTAGTGGAAGCGATTGAGAAAGCGGGCGGCAAGGCCTATATCATTCGAGTGGATGAGGGGACAAAAACAGAACGAGAAAGTTTATTTTACTAAAAAATATGAAGAAGCGATTATTGATATTAGCGGGCGGAATGGCCTCCCGAATGAAGAAGGCGATGGCCGAGGGAACGAGTGATTTGGATCCGAGTTTAGTGGCACAGGCCAATTCGGTAACCAAAGGCATGATTCAAGTGGGGAAAAATGGCAAGACCTTAATTGATTATCAATTATATAATGCGCATTTGGCGGGGATTGAGGAAGTGATGTTGTTGTTGCACCCAACGGATTCGGTAAGCCAGGAGTATTGTGAATCCTTAATGGCGAAAGATGCATGTTGGGGTTTGAAAATTGTGTTTGCGCGTCAACAAATTTATCCCGATCGTGAAAAGCCTGCAGGTACCTCTGATGCGGTCTATCAGGCCTTGATGCAACATGCAGATTGGCAAACAGGACGTGTAATTGTCTGTAATTCCGATAATTTGTATAGCGTGAATGCTTTAAAAACATTATGGAATTCGAAGGAATCTCAGGCCTTGATTAGTTACCATCGAGACAGTTTATTGTATCCGGCGGAGCGTATTTCGGCATTTGCTTTGATTCGAACAGATGCAGAGGGCTATTTATTGGAGATAATTGAAAAACCAACCCAATCGCAAGCCGATGAATTAATGGCTCAATTAGGTCGATTGGGCGTGAGCATGAATATTTTTGTTTTTGAAGCCAGTGCCTTCTTGCCTTATTTGGAAAAAACGCCTTTTCATCCGGTGCGAAACGAAAAAGAATTACCAACCTCGGTGGCCATGTATGGCGAAGGAACAGGCAAAGGCTTTTTTGCGATTCCATTAGCTGAAAATGTGCCTGATTTGACGAGTAAAGAGGATATTTTAGTGATGCAAAAATATTTGGAAGAGACCTATGGTGATTTTTAATCGAGCTAAATAGGAATTAAATCCGAAATACTTGTAATTTTAGGCTATTCATGTATCTGTAGCCCTTCCTCTAAACTTATGAATATATTCATTGTAATTGCTTGTATTGGCTTGTTGGTTTTCCTTATTACGTATTTAAAGGTTAATTCCTTTGTTGCTTTCTTATTAATTAGTTTATCGGCCGGGGTGATGTTAGGAATTCCTATTACCGACTTAGCCAAAACCATTCAAAAAGGATTAGGAGATACATTAGGTTCCTTGGTTACTATCATTGTTTTGGGGGCAATGTTAGGGAAGTTGGTCGCTGAGAGTGGCGCGGCCCAACAAATTTCTGGGACGTTAATCAATATTTTTGGTCAAAAAAATATGGCATGGGGATTAATGCTGACAGGCTTTATCATAGGTATTCCTCTTTTTTATAACGTGGGTTTTGTGTTAATGATTCCTTTGGTTTTTGCCCTGGTACATCAGTATAAATTACATCCTTTAGTTACGGGAGTTCCTATGATGGCATCGTTGTCGGTAGCCCATGGTTTTTTGCCCCCTCATCCTTCTCCGGCGGCTTTGGTGGCACAATTTCAGGCAAATATGGGGCTTACCTTGATGTATGGAATCGTTATTGCTATCCCAGC
Source organism: Cytophagaceae bacterium (assembly GCA_947459055.1). Lineage (GTDB taxonomy): Bacteria > Bacteroidota > Bacteroidia > Cytophagales > Spirosomataceae > Aquirufa. Next base: position 2,093 of record CANHCG010000168.1, read on the forward strand.
TATTATATTGGCTGGGCCTATTTTTGCGAAGACATTGGTCAATCGGCCTATCAAATCCTTGGGGACATTTTCGATGAAATCATTACCCGAAAATGAGTTGCCTAACAAATGGTCAAGTTTTGTAACGGCATTATTGCCTGTTTTTTTATTGGTATTTACCACTATTGCCGAAGTATATATAGATAAGACAACGGTTTTAGGCCAAGTTTTTAAGTTAATCTCCGATCCAGCCATGGTGATGTTGGTCGCGATCTGCTTCGCAACCTACAGTTTAGGATTGCGTTTGGGGAAAAAGATGGAGGATATTATGAATATTTATGTGGAGGCGGTTAAGGATGTTGGGATGATACTTTTGATTATCGCGGGGGCAGGAACATTAAAAGAAGTTTTATTAGTTTCTGGTGTAAGTAAAGAAATTGCTGGTTATTTAGGCGCAATGCCTATTCCACCATTGGTGCTGGGTTGGTTAATGGCTGCGATTATTCGTGTTTGTGTGGGTTCGGCAACGATAGCCGGGTTAACTGCGGCAGGAATGATTTATCCATTGGTCGCAGGTGGGGGTGTTGATCCTAACTTAATGGTGTTGAGTATCGGCGCCGGGAGTTTAATGTTTTCCCACGTGAATGATGGAGGATTTTGGCTATTTAAAGAATATTTTAATTTAAGTATATCAGAAACGATACGATCATGGTCGGTCATGGAATCCATCGTTTCAGCGGTTGGTTTGGTAGGAGTATTAGTTTTACAAGCCATCCTTCATTAGTCATCTTTTAATAATCCAATTTTATCTTTTTTGAGCCTTAAATTAAAAATATAACGAAAGTAATTTTATATAGGCTTTAGAGGCTTATACTTCTGTTTTATTTGGATTTTTATAGAAATCCATTGATTTTAATCAGTATTTCCAGGAAATACATATCGGTTTCTTGATATTTATTTAATAATTTCTTAATTTTCACGCGATTATTATCAACAAATTTTTTCACCCCTAATTAAACAGTTCATGAAAAAAAATTTACTCATGACTTTTCTGTTCACTTTTCTAGCAGCGGCAAGTCTGTTTGCTCAGGATAAAAAAGTAACAGGAAAGGTGACTTCGGCCGAAGATGGTTCAGGTCTACCCGGTGTGACTATTTCAGTCAAAGGAACAACGAAAGGAACACAATCCGATGTGAATGGATCGTATTCGATTTCAGTTCCGAGTTCAGCTACCTTAGTATTTACGTTTGTGGGATTAAATCCACAATCGGTGCAGGTAGGAAGTAAATCAGTAATCGATGTAAAATTAAGTACAGACGCTCGTCAGTTATCTGAGGTAGTTGTAACGGGTACAGGTACAGCGATTGATAAGCGTTCGACGGCGATTGATGTGCAGGCAATTACAGCAAAAAATTTACCATCAGTTCCTTCTGCTTCGGTAGATCAAGCCTTGATCGGAAAGATTGCAGGTGCGCAAATTTCATCGGCGAATGGTATGCCAGGTCAACCGGTAAATATCGTTTTGCGTGGTATTAACACAATTAACCGGGGAACTTCTCCGATGATTTTGTTGGACGGGGTTGAACTTGGATCCACGGATTTAGGTACAGTTGACCTTAATATCATCGATCGTGTCGAGGTAATTCAAGGAGCTGCAGCTGCCACGATTTACGGGGCACAAGGTGCGAATGGTGTAATTCAGTTATTCTCCAAAAAAGGGAAGTCCGGTAAAGTAACGATCGATTTCAATTCATCTGTTATTAATGCGTCACCTTTAAATGAAGGTAATTTGCGCAAAGCAGATATGCACGGATTTAAAACAAACTCAAATAATGAGGTTATCGGTGGTTCAGGCCAGCCATTAACATTAGATCCTGTTTACGGTTCGTATGGCGAAAACGTGATTTTTGCAAGTACAGATCCTACGGTTTTGATCAACAAACCATATGACAAGAACTTAAAATATTATGATCACTTTAAAATGTTTTTCGTACCTACGACAAACTACAATAACTCACTTGCCATTTCAGGTGGAGCGGATAAGAGTGATTACAGCTTGACATTATCTAATTCAGATAACGCGGGTCCATTCAAAAATGTGGGAGGATTGAATCGTACGAACTTGACGGCTAATTTAGGATTTGAATTAGCGAAAGGTTTGAAGTTGCGCTCCATTACCCAATTGGCCTATACAAAAAACGATATCAATGATGGAACGGGTCGTTCGATTATCTATTCAGTGTTTAACTCACGTCCATTTGCAGACTATGATTTCAAAGATAAGGATGGTAACTATCCAGCCTATTTTGGTGATGCTGTGGGTGTGAATGGTTATAACCCCAATGCATATAACACTTACTCGTCGACTGATTCGAAACGTATTGACATCAACCAAAGCTTGAATTTAAACTACGAAGTAAATAAGTTCTTGACCTTGGACGCGAAGTATGGAATTAACTACCAAACAGAAAATACGATTTATTCTTATTTGAACCAAACAGGGAATAAGAATATTATGGACCAACAATATTGGATCTACAATTTCAATGGTAATGATGCAACGGGTGAATTGAATAAGTATGAAAATACTCGTTCATTCCAAAATTTTTTAGGTTCTGTTTACATCAAGACAGACTTGGAAAAGGATTTTGGTTTAAATATTCCTTTGCGTACAACAACGCAAGTGGCATTTGATTACCGTAACCGCGAGAATAAGTCTTATGTATCTTATGGTATTGGATTACCAAATTATACGCCATACAATACATCTCAAGCATCTGCTACCTATGTAGCGCGAGACTACCGTGAGCCATTTATCACGTATGGTTATTTAGCTACTCAGCGATTGGATTACGGAACGATTGGTGGAGTTTCAGGTGGTTTCCGTACTGACTTTTC
>CANHCG010000169.1 GCA_947459055.1 Cytophagaceae bacterium
GCCGATACTTGCAATGTCAATAAGACAAAAAACACTACGATTACATTTTTCATTGTTATTACGTTTAGAATTGATTTATAGTTTAATACCCCACTCCGCATTCATCGAACGGCCTAAGAGCGCATTGGCTTGTGCGTCATTGAATTTTTCAGTTTTTGGATTCCACTCAAGTGATTTATTTGTCGCATAGGCAATATTACCTATGTTACAAATCGACGCAGTCCGGTGTCCGATTTCCACATCGCAAATCGGCATCGAACGATCCCGAATCGCCTTGATGAAATCATCGTAATGGTTTTCACTTTTGTAGACATGCTTTTCGTTGGGTCCAATAACACGGTCCTTTAATTCAGGCTTGGAAGTTTCTAATTTTTTACGTTGAACGCGTAAAGTTCCTTCGGTGCCTACAAATTCGATGGCATTATTCCATTCCCATGGTTGATGTGTCATCGTGATACCATTCGCATAGGTATACGTTAGAAACTCATTGCCCTGTGATTTCGGAGCAGCTACTTTTACCGGGCCGCTGCCGTCCATATCGAGGGACCATTGAACAATATCAAACATGTGGGCGCCCCAATCGGTCATTCCACCTCCTCCAAATTCCTTATATTTCCGCCAGTTAGGGAATACATCCTTGGAAATTGGCGGAGCTAATTCCGAGTTAAAGGCCACAGGGGCATTCGGCCCGAGCCATTTAGTAAAGTCCAAACCGGTAGGAATCTCCTCCGCACCTAAATCATAGGCGATTGGCGGTGGACCTACGTTAACTTTGATGCTTTTCACTTCGCCGATGTAGCCATTGCGAATTAATTCAGCTGTTTGGCGGAACTCAGGCCAAGAACGTTGCATCGAACCTGTTTGAAATACACGCTTGTATTTCCGAGCGGCGTTCACCATCGCTCGACCTTCTTTCACGGTTAGGGAAAGTGGTTTTTCACAATATATATCTTTGCCCGCGGCTGCCGCTCGAACAGACATGGCTGCATGCCAATGGTCCGGACTCGCGATGATGACTGCATCTACATTTTTAAGGGCTAATAATTCACGGAAATCTTGATATACGGGGATATCTGCATATTTCCCAAGGGCCGGATTTTTTGTATAGATATCTTTAACGCGGTCGATGAAGCCGTTGGCTTTGGCCTGATAGACTTCTGAAATGGCTTGAATGCGTACTTGGCCCGTATTTAAAAAACTGGAGCCGAGGCCTTTTCCTTGTTTTCCGGTACCGATAAAGCCGAGGTTAATCACGTCGCTGGGAGCCAAATAGGCACTTCCATCTGGTTTTTTACCTCCTAATACATGGCGAGGAACGATAATAAACGAACCTAATGCGAGGCTAGCTTGCGCAAGGAACTCCCGCCGTTGGAGCGGTTTATTCGAAGAATCTTTCATTTTAAATAGGTTTTAATTCCTGTAAAATTAGAAGAAAATTTGAGAAAAGCGAATTTGGCCCAACACAAAGCCATACACCATTCACTTCGCGAATGATATACCTTTTTTTCGCCGAAAAATTTCGGAAGTAAAATTCCGCCGTTTTCTCCAATAAAAAAGCCTTCCAACTCACGCTGAAAGGCTTTGTAGAGGGGAAGGGATTCGAACCCTCGGTAAGCTTGAGACCTACACACGCTTTCCAAGCGTGCTCCTTAAACCACTCGGACACCCCTCTGAATGGGATGGCAAAGCTAACAATTATTTCGAAGAATCGAAAAAGGAATCGATGTCCTTCTTGAATTGAATTAAGGATGGTTTGTGAATGTAATACATGTGACCCGACTCATAATAATGAATATTTACCCGCTCACGCTGCTCTGGACGTAAAAACATATGTTCGATATCATAGACCGCCGTGAAATAAGGCGTTGCAAAATCATAATAACCACAACCTAAATAGACCTTCAAATACGGGTTTTTAGCCATCGCATCCCGCAAACTTTCCGCGACATTCAAATACTTATTTTGAACATTATTGTAATTCCATGGATATACCTCACCAAAAACATTATAGCCTTTCTCATCTTTGAATTTCAATTCTCGAGAAAGGTAATCGTTGATAGTCGCCGTAAATGGTCCATCGATATTCGTAAATGAAGGATCAAAATCAACATATTCACCCGCATCATCCAAATTACGACCCGTAAAACGCGCGTCTAATCGGCCCACAGATAAGCCATCGGCCCGCCGCAATGCCTTATAAAAACGATTTTCATCCACTCGTAAATTGGCCTGCAAGCATAATTCCTTGGAAAGCCCAGTCCAATAGGCCATTTTCTCCGCAATAGCCTCTTTTTCTTTGGCTGACATCCAGCCACCTTTAATCAATGCAGAAGCATATTCCCCAATCGCCCAAGCTTCCGATTCCTTCAATACCTCCGCAATCGGGCGAGCCTGTAAGGCCGGACTCAATTTCTTATGGTACCAAGCCGCCGCCGTATACGAAGGAATGTACAAGGCCCGCGGTAAATCATTACCCACCGCATAATCATTTGTCCCAAAATTCAAGACAGCCGAAATCAATATCACGCCATTGATATAAATCCGATGTTCATCTTGCAAATACTTCGACAAACCCGCCGCGCGCGTCGTTCCATAAGATTCCCCAGCCAAAAATTTCGGAGAAGCCCAGCGTTCATAGCGCCCCAAAAAATTCCGCACAAAATCCCCCACCGAAGCAATGTCCTCCTTAAATCCATGGTAGTTTTTAGCCGGCTCGCCATTTACGGCCCGAGAAAAACCCGTAGAAACAGGATCAATGAAAACCAAATCCGTTTTATCTAACCAAGAAAACTCATTAGGCACATACGTAAAAGGTGCCGCCGTAGCCGTTCCATCATCTTTCAGCAACACCCGCTTAGGACCTACGCCACCCATGTGTAACCACAACGAAGCCGATCCCGGCCCGCCATTAAACGTGAAGGTCACCGGTCGTTTACCGGCATCTTCGCCATCCTTTTGGTAATAGGTAAAAAATATCTTGGCCAAAACCTTCCCCGTATCCGCCTTCATATGCATATATCCCGTGATGGCCGTGTAGGCAATCGTCTTACCGCCAATTTGAATACTGTGATTCGTTTTGACCACTTGAACCCCCTGAGGATTCACGTCTTGGACAACCGGCGGATTAATTTTTTGAGCGAATAAGCTGCCCGAAACACAGCATAATACGAGGTAAATTAATTTTTTCATCGATGAATATTTTTAAAAAACGAATATAAATATTCTTTGGCAATAAAATGTATTTTCGTATTTTTGCCTATTCTCTATATATTATATAGACTAAATACGTTATATCTGAATTGATTGATTATGCAAAGCTTCCGAACGGAGATTGAAAACCCGATTGTCGAGAAAGACATCCTTGATTTAGCTAAAAAAATAGCTCAATTTAAGGCTGGCGAAATACATGAGGAAAAATTTAGAAGTTTACGATTAGCACGTGGGGTGTATGGGCAGCGCCAACAAGGCGTTCAAATGATCAGAATCAAACTGCCTTATGGTAAAATTCAATTCCATCAATGGAAACGAATCGCCGATATCTCAGATGAATATTCAACAGGGAATTTGCATTTAACGACCCGCCAAGACATTCAAATCCACTTTGTTTCCCTAGATCGAACCCCTGAATTATGGGCCCAATTGGAACAAGATGACATCACCTTGCGTGAAGCCTGTGGAAATACAGTTCGAAATATCACCGCCTCCCCTACTTCAGGCATTGACCCGAAGGAATTATTTGACGTAAGTCCCCATGCCGATGCGGCTTTTCGCTATTTCTTACGAAATCCAATTTGCCAAGAAATGGGACGTAAAGTCAAAATATCCTTTTCCAATACAAGCGAAGATACGTCTTTAGCCTATTTGCATGATTTGGGATTTGTACCTGCCTTGCAAAATGGAGTTCGTGGATTTAAAGTAGTAGTGGGTGGAGGATTGGGAGCCCAACCGATGTTGGCCCATACCGCCTACGATTTTCTACCCGAAAACGAGGTCATTCCATTCATCGAAGCAGTTTTGCGGGTATTCGATCGCCATGGCGAACGGAATTCTCGGCACAAAGCTAGGATGAAATTCTTGATTCAAAAAATTGGTTTTGAGGCATTCATGGAACTGGTGCAAGTGGAGAAAAAGGCCTTGAAAAATCATATTGTGGAGATTTCAGACGCCACAGCTTGGGAGGTGGAAAGGCCTGAATTGATTTCAAATGTCCCGGTGCCGAATACAGACGAATATCAAACATGGATCGCAACGAATACGTTTGAACAAAAGCAAGTTGGCCTACATGGCGCCTATGTCCGGATTTTAAACGGCAATATTTCAAGCACGGTATCGCGTTCCTTAATCCAGGCGCTGAAAGGCTATGTCGGCGACGATATCCGGATTACGATTAACCAAGGCTTGCTTTTAAAATGCATCCCTTCGGCGAATCTTCCCTATGTATTTCAAGTATTAGATGCGCATGGTTTGGCGGCTCCTGGGGCGAATTCAATCGCGAATATTACGGCATGCCCGGGAACGGATACTTGTAATTTGGCCATATCAGATTCGACGAATATTACTTCGAAACTCGAGGAGGTAATCAGCACGGATTTTCCAGAGTTGATTCATGAAAGCCAAATGAAAATCAAAATTTCAGGTTGTATGAATGCCTGTGGCCAACATAGCATGGCGTCAATCGGTTTTCACGGTTCTTCCTTAAAATCCCCCGACAAACGTGTATTACCTGCTTTGCAAGTACTTTTAGGCGGTGCGACCCTCGGGAATGGTGAAGGAAAAATTGCCGATAAGGTCATCAAAGTGCCATCAAAAAGAGGCCCAGAAGCCCTTCGTGTGATTTTAAATAATTACGAAGAAAATGCGGAAGCGGGCGAATATTTTCATCAGTATTACGACCGACAAGGTGAAAAATATTTCTACGGATTATTGAAGCCCTTGGCGGATTTGCAAAATTTAGTCGA
>CANHCG010000170.1 GCA_947459055.1 Cytophagaceae bacterium
AAAAAGATATAGTCCAAAGGTTCGGACATTTGCGCCGCAATTTCCAAACCGACGGTGGCCTGCCCGGCGATGATGTCATAATCGTCGAAGGGAGGAATGAAAACAGAACCTTGTTGGGTACAAAATTTCTGCGCGGCCGCGAAGGCAGCGTCGTAGGTTTGGCCGACTAATTTGATCCGAATAAAATCCTTCCCAAAAAACCGAACGGCCTCAACTTTCTGTAGTGGCGTGGTCGCGGGCATGAAAATATAACCTTGAATGCCTAATTGGGCACAGGCAAATGCAACCCCTTGGGCATGATTACCCGCTGAGGCGGCCACGATGCCTTTGGCCCTATACGCCGTGGGTAGATTCGACAATTTATAGTAAGCTCCTCGAATTTTATAGGAACGCACACGCTGAAGATCTTCGCGCTTTACAAAAATGCGGGCACCAAAGCGTTCAGATAGCGGTTTAGAAAATTCCAGCGGGCTTTGTTGGACAATGCCTTGTAATTCCTTCGCAACTTGCTTGATATCTGATAGGCTTGGAACGTGTGTGAGTTTGTTGAATTCCATGCCCCCAAATGTACGAAAAATGGAGATTTTTACTGCAGATCGCGGTAAAAGGATTTAAACAAAAAAGGTGCTCTTTCGAGCACCTCCTTTGAACAAGAAATCAAATTTCTTAGTTGTTTTCTGGACGAAGGCTACGAACCGCCGCACCTGCACGCCACATTTCTGATTCGCGCAATTCTGTCAATTCAGCTTCTAACTTCACACGGTAATCTGGTTGCGAGTTCAAATCAATCGAACGAGCTGCCTCCGCTTGTGTTTTTACTGAGTTATATAATTTCTCAAACACGGGTTTTGTTGCATCATGGAAAGGTCTCCACCAATCCAAGGCACCACGCTGCGCCGTTGTCGAGCAATTTGCATACATCCAATCCATCCCATTTTCAGCCACTAAAGGCATTAGGGATTGAGTTAATTCTTCCACCGTCTCGTTGAACGCTTCTGATGGTGAGTGACCATTTTCACGTAATACTTCGTATTGTGCCGCAAAAATTCCTTGGATCGCACCCATTAAAGTTCCACGCTCACCTGTTAAGTCAGACGTAACTTCTTTGTAGAAATCTGTTTCGAATAAATATCCGGAACCTACCCCGATTGCCATCGCGATGCATTTTTCACGTGCTTTGCCCGTTGCATCTTGATATACTGCGAACGAGGAGTTCAAGCCTTTACCTGCTACGAACAAACGACGTAATGAAGTTCCTGAACCTTTTGGAGCCGCTAAAAATACGTCTACATCTGCTGGAGGAATGATACCCGTTTTTTCTTTGTAGGTAATTCCGAATCCGTGAGAGAAATATAAAGATTTTCCAGCAGTCAAATATTTCTTAACTGTTGGCCATAATTCGATCTGCGCCGCATCGGACAACAAATAGCAAATGATGGTTCCTTTTTCTAAAGCCTCCTCGATTTCGAATAACGTTTCACCTGGAACCCAGCCATCTGATACGGCTTTGTCATAAGTTTTACCTTTTCTTTGGCCTACAATCACATTCAGACCATTGTCTTTCATGTTTAATGCTTGGCCTGGACCTTGCACACCATACCCGATTACCGCGATCGTTTGATCCGACAATACTTGTCTTGCTTTCTCTAATGGAAACTCTTCTCTAGTTACTACATCCTCAACAACCCCGCCGAAATTAATCTTTGCCATTTTTTAATTGTTTAATTTATGATTCGTTCGTTATTATACTTGTATTATACGATTTCCCAATTGCCCTCTTCCGGCAAATAAGCCACCAATCCTTTCTCCGTTTTTCCTACCGCCACCCGGCCTGATTTAATGTATTCCAAAATCTCCCATTTCTTCAAATAGGTATAAAATTCATGAATCTCATCCTCCGTGCCATTTTTTTCCACCACCACATATTCCAAACCCCAATGCACCACTTTGGCATTCCAATCCAAATTAATCGTTTTCACATCAATGGACTCTCCATGCAATGGCGTCGCGATCTTAAAGAGCGCTATTTCATTAAAGACTATCTCATCATCTAAATACCCAAAAACGGCCAACACATCCGTGATTTTCCGAATTTGACGCACTAATTTCTCCACGAATTCCCGATTCTCATTCCGAATCACGATCGTAAACCGAGAAACGCCCTTCCGTTCCGTCTCAGACACCGTCAAACACTCGATATTCAAACGCCTCCGCGTAAAAATAATCGTGATGCGGTTCAATAAACCCACCGTGTTTGTCGTAAAAACAGATATCGTATAAGTTGTCAACATATTACTCAAGTCTCACATTTGTTACACTGCCTCCCGCGGGAACCATCGGGAATACATTCCCCTCTTTCTCACACACAATTTCTAATAAATAAGGCGTTTTTGAATTCAATAAGGTATCCAAGGAAGCACTCAATTCCGCCCGATCTTCTACTTTATGGCCATCAATCCCAAATCCCTTGGCAATCGTAATGAAATCCGGGTTCTGCAATTCCACAAAGGAATAACGTCTGGAATGGAACAATTCCTGCCACTGACGCACCATACCCAAGAAATTATTATTCAAAATAATGATTTTCACGGGCAAACCGCTTTGGGCTATCGTCCCTAATTCTTGTAAAGTCATTTGGAACCCGCCGTCACCAATGATCGCAATCACTTCCCTTTCTGGCAAAGCTACTTTTGCACCAAATGCAGCCGGTAATGCAAATCCCATGGTTCCGGCCCCTCCCGAGGTTACGATTGAATTACGCTTTTTAAAGCGATAATAGCGATTCGTTACCATCTGATGTTGCCCCACATCCGTCACCACCACAGCTTCGCCTTTGGTTTTATTCGACAACATGTGGACCGCCTCACCCATTTTTATTTTATCACCGTCGTGGAAAATATCTTTTTTATCGATCTTCTCGTATTCTTCCGCGTCGTATTTCTTAAACTCATTTCGCCATTCCGTATGCTCATTCTTGTTCACCAAAGGCAATAAGGCCTTCAATGCCGATTTCGCATCACCAATCACCGGCGCATCTGCTTTCACGTTTTTATCTACCTCACTTGGATCAATTTCGATGTGAACGACTTTGGCTTGTTTGGCATAACTCGCCAAATCCCCCGTAATCCGATCATCAAAACGCATGCCGATCGCAATCAAGACATCGCAGGAATTCGTCAACACATTCGCGCCATAATTTCCATGCATGCCAGGCCAACCCACATAGAGCGGATGATCCGCATCCATCGCCGACATCCCCAATAAGGTCGTCGCCACCGGAATGCCCGTCTTATCCACAAAATCATTTAATTCTTGTTCCGCACCGGAAATCAACACGCCATGCCCCGCCAATATATAAGGCTTCTTCGCCGCATTGATCAATTTTGCCGCTGCCTCCACATGTTCTGCTTTGGGCTCGATCCGCGGCTTGTAAGAAACCAAACTTTTAATCGGTTTATATTCAAACGGAATCGTCATTTTATCCGACTGCGCCGTCCGGGTAATATCAATTAATACGGGACCTGGTCGGCCCGTTTCGGCTATGTAAAATGCCTTCGCCATGATTTCAGGAATCTCATTGGCATCCACCACTTGGTAATTCCATTTCGTCACCGGCATCGACATCCCGATCACATCGCATTCTTGGAACGCATCCGTACCTAATAGATTACCCCGCACCTGGCCTACGATACACACCAAAGGCGTAGAATCTAGCATCGCATCGGCAATCGGCGTAATTAAATTCGTCGCACCTGGCCCCGAAGTCACCATGCACACACCGGCTTTATTCAGCATCCGCGCGTATCCTTGCGCTGCGTGCCCTGCCCCTTGTTCGTGACGGACTAAAATATGATGTAATTGATCCTGGTAATCATACAAGGCATCGTACGTCGGCATAATCGCCCCCCCTGGATACCCAAAAATCGTAGTCACCCCTTGCTCCACCAATGACTGCATAATCGCCTGTGCACCGGTTAATAAAGTAGGTTGGTCGGATTGGGTCTGTCCCATATTCAAATTTTTTAATTAAAAAGCTAAATTAAGGTAATTCACTATTTTTTACAAATCAGTTACACAGCCTAAGCTAGCAGATCCTACATTTTTAATGTATTTCCGCAAAACACCCGAGGTATGTGGCGAAACCAATGGCTTCCACAAGGCCCGACGCTCAGCTAATTCCTCATCCGACACGTGCAAGATGATTTTATTATCTACGGCATCAATCGTGATTTTATCTCCGTCTTTCACCAATCCAATATTACCTCCTTCTTGCGCCTCTGGTGTCACATGACCTACCACGAATCCGTGGGTTCCACCTGAAAAACGGCCATCCGTAATCATGGCAACACTATTTCCTAACCCGGCGCCCATTAATGCGGAAGTTGGCTTCAACATCTCCGGCATTCCCGGACCACCTTTCGGACCTTCGTTGCGAATCACAACGACATGCCCAGCTTTGATTTCACCTTTGGCCAAAAACTCCATCACTTCCTCCTCGCGATCACATACTTTCGCAAGCCCCTCAAATCGTTCCCCTTCTTTTCCGGTGATTTTCGCCACGGCGCCATCGGGTGCTAAATTACCATACAAAATCTGTAAGTGTCCCGTCGCCTTCAATGGATCTGAAAAAGGACGAATAATTTTTTGCGTTTCAAAATTCAAATCCGGCGCATCGGCTAAATTCTCTGCCATTGTTTTACCCGTTACGGTCATACAATCGCCATGTAAATAGCCTTCTTTGTACAAATATTTCAAAATCGCTGGCAATCCTCCGATGGCCAACACGTCCTCCATATAATACTTACCCGATGGCTTCAAATCTGCAATCAACGGCGTTTTATCCGAAATATCTTGAATATCTTTTAAGGTAAAGCTAATGCCCGCTGAATGTGCGATGGCTAAATAATGAAGCACCGCATTCGTGGAACCTCCCAAAGCAATCACCA
>CANHCG010000171.1 GCA_947459055.1 Cytophagaceae bacterium
AATTAATTTTAAACCTAATTAACTGAATGAAGAAGTATAATGTTGCCATTGTCGGCCTAGGATTTGGTGCCGAATTTATTCCGATTTATTTGAAACACCCGTTGGCCAATATGTATGCGATATGCCAGCGCAACGAAGAAAAACTAAATTCCATCGGTGACGCCTATGGAATCGAAAAACGATACAGTGATTTTGAGGCCTTAATTCAGGATCCAGAAGTAGATGTCGTTCATATCAATTCCCCGATTCATTTACATGCCGAACAAACCTTAAAGGCTCTTTTAGCCGGCAAGCATGTGGCCTGTACGGTGCCGATGGCTACCTCAGTCGAGGAATGCAAGGCGATTGTGGAAGCCAGCAAAAAAATGGGGAAGAAGTACATGATGATGGAAACGGTCGTGTATTCGCGCGAATTTTTATACATCAAAGAATTATATGACAAGGGCGAATTGGGAAAAATCCAGTTTTTAAAGGCGTCGCATCAGCAAGATATGGACGGTTGGCCCGACTACTGGCCTGGCCTTCCTCCCATGCACTATGCGACGCATTGCGTAGGTCCTGTCGCAGGTTTATTGCGTTTAGAGGCGGAGTATGTGTCTTGTTTTGGGTCGGGAACGATTCGGGAGGAATTGATTTCGCATTATAATTCGCCGTTCGCGGTGGAATCGGCACACATTAAATTCCGGGATTCGGATTTAAGTGCGATGGTGTATCGGTCTTTATTTGATGTGGCGAGACAATACCGGGAAAGTTTTGAGGTATATGGATCGAAAAAATCGGTGGAGTGGCCTTTGGTGGAGGGTGAAGAATTAGTGGTACATACGGCCAAAAAACCAGAGCCTGAGATTCCTAGCAAGGTACCTACACCTGATTTTGCGCATTATTTACCCGAAGAAATACAACGATTTACGACCAAAGGCGTATACGACGAAGATGAAAATACGCACCTGTCCTTTACCCAAGGCGGGGGTCATGGGGGATCTCATCCACATTTAGTGAATGAATTTTTGCAAGCATTGGCGGCGGACAGAGATCCGTTCCCGAATGCACCTCAGTCGGCGAACTGGACGTCTGTCGGCATATTAGCTCACGAATCAGCCCTTCAAGGCGGCAAACTTATTGAAATACCAAAATTCTAAACCAAGATGAAAAAATTACTCTTTCTCGTATGGGCGTTAATGGCCATGCAAACAGCGTGGGCGCAAAAACCGGCGGGTCGGCGCTTAGAACTTTTATTTTTGGGGGATAATGGGCATCATAAACCCTTTGATCGATATCCAGCTTTGCAGTCGGCGATCGGGGTTAAAGGAATGAACGTCACCTATACTGCATCGCTCAAGGATTTAAATGAGGCTTATTTAAATAAATTTGATGCGCTCATTATTTTCGCTAATCATGATTCGATTCCGGCGCCGCAGGAAAAGGCTTTGTTGAATTATGTAGCTTCCGGCCACGGATTGGTCGCTTTGCATTGTGCATCGTTCTGTTTTAGGAATTCACCGGAATTTGTGAAAATGGTGGGAGGTCAATTTTGGCGGCATCAAATGGATTCCATTCGGATCAAAAACGACCTTCCAAATCACCCCGTTTTAACAGGTTTTCCCGGCATTAAAACCGTAGATGAAACCTATTTGCATAGCAAATTACAAGCGGATAATTTGGTCATCCAATCCCGTATTTTGGGTCCAGAACAAGCGAAAGATAAACCAGGAGCAGCCACGGAACCCTATACTTGGGTTCGGAAATATGGTAAAGGCAATGTCTTTTATACGGCCTATGGCCACGATGAGCGGACTTGGGAGACGGAAGGGTTCCAACAATTAGTTACCCAAGGAATTTTACACGCCGTAGGCGAGGAAAAAAGGACCTTATTGACGAATTTGAAATTGCCGACTTTGGCATACCGAGAGGTAAAATTGCCAAATTATGAGAAGCGACCAGGGGTTCAATTGCAACAATTACCCCTTTCCCCTGAAGAATCCGTGAAATACATTCAAGTGCCTGTCGATTTTAATTTACAGGTATTTGCGGCTGAGCCGAATGTTATGCACCCGATTGCGATGGCATGGGATGAAAAAGGGTTATTGTATGTACTGATTACGAAAGATTATCCCAATGAGCGAAAAGAAACGGGGGGTAGTGATTATATCTTACGTTGCGAAGACACGAATGGCGACGGCAAAGCGGATAAATTCTCCCGATTTGCGGATGGGTTGAGTATCCCTACGGGCATGGTGTTCGCGAATGGCGGGCTAATCGTTTCCCAAGCGCCGCATATTTTATTCTTGAAAGATACGAATGGCGACGGGGTGGCTGATGAGAAAAAAGCGATCATTACCGGTTTTGGAACAGGGGATACGCATGCGGGGCCGTCTAATTTACATTATGGATTTGACAACTGGATTTGGGGTTGTGTCGGTTATTCTGGTTATAAGGGCAAAGTAGGGGCTGATTCCTTGCAATTCGCGCAGGCATTTTTCCGTTTCAAACCAGATGGTTCGAAAATGGAACATATGACGACGACTTCGAATAATACTTGGGGTTTTGATTTTAATGAGGCGGGGGATGTGTTTGGGTCGACGGCAAATAATGCGCACGGTTGGTACATGCCGATTCCGCACCGCAACATTTACCAGGCGCCCTTTAGTTTCAATGGGTCTAAGAATACAGATACGCACAAAGACATGAAGACGATTACCAAAAAAGTACGTCAGGTGGATGTTTTTGGGGGTTACACGGCTGCCGCGGGGCATAATTTTTATACGGCACGGGCCTTTCCGAAATCGTATTGGAATCAAATTGCGTTTGTGAATGAGCCAACGGGTCACGTCGTGCATCAAAACCGTACCATCAAAACCGGTTCAGATTACAATGACAAAGAAGCGTTTAATTTTTTAGCGGGTGCCGATGAGTGGGTATCGCCGGTATTTTCACAAGTAGGCCCGGATGGGGCACTGTGGATTGCGGATTGGTACAGTTTCATCATTCAGCACAATCCGACGCCGGTAGGCTGGAAGAATGGAGCGGGAAATGCCTATGATCATGATTTGCGTGATTTTACGCATGGTCGGATTTATCGCGTGGGTTGGAATGGTGCTCAGGCCTATACGCCGGTTCAATTGAATACGCCGGAGGCATGTGTGGCGGCGCTTCAACATTCAAATTTATTTTGGCGTTTACAGGCCCAACGGCTTTTGGTGGAAAGAGGCCAAAAGGATGTTGTTCCAGCGCTTTTAAAGGTATTGGCAACGGCCAAAACGGATGAGATTGGCTTAGCGCCGGGGGCGATTCATGCTTTGCGGACGCTTGAGGGATTGGGTGCATTGGACATGCCAGCGGTTAAAGCGGCATTAAGTCAAGCTTTAAGTCATTCGAATGCAGTGGTTCGGAAGCATGCGGTTCAGGTGGCGCCGAGAACGGCGGAATGGGCGTCGACGTTATTGGCTAAGAAAATGTTAGCGGATAAGGACACCTTGGTTCAATTAAATACGGTATTAGCGTTTATTGAAATGCCTAATTCCCCGGCGGTAGAAGCGGCAATGGCGGCGAAGATGGGGGCGGAACAGCAGAATAAGGACCGTTGGCTCCCGGAAGCCTATGCTGCCTATGCGATGGCGCATGCGGGTGCACGTCAAACAGGATTTCTTCAAGCGGAGGGGCAAAAAAAGGCCGCAGTGGTGGCTGAGTCGTTGGGTAAGGAATTATCAAATCCGAGTTCGTCGGGAAGTACAGCAGGTATCGATGTAGTGGTGGAGGAAATCCAAATCAAGGGAGGTATGTTTAAGGTACGTGAGGGTGCGCCATTTGTGGTTCGGGTGAAAAACCGGGGTGAGGTGGCGATTCCGAAGGGAACACCGTTGCCATTGACCATAAAAATTGAGGGCATGGGCCGTCGGATGGATTATGATTCCTATACGTTTGTGGACGGGGTAGCACCGGGAGAAACAGTATCGGTGACACGAAATAACAATGGACCTTGGGTGGGTAATTTTGGTTGGAGCGCGGAAGTTCCGGGTAAATATGTGATGGAGGTTCAATTGGACCGTGCGGCCGTATTAGGTGAATCGAATCGTTCGAACAATTTTTATCGCAAAGCCTTGGATGTAGCTGCGGCGCCGGGCTTAAATATCGCCATCGTGGAAAAAATGTTCCGTGCGGGTGGAGTGGTTTGGTCAGGCAATGAGGTCGTTTCGCGTTTGCAAAGCATGAAAGAGACAGCGAGTCCGGCCTTTGGCGCGGCCTTAAAAGGCGTGGCGGGTACCTGGAATGGGAAGCGTGATCCGAAATTATCAGTTGAGTCAAAAGCCTATGTGGCGGGATTGGCGACGGTGGTTCGTCCGGGAGATGTGGAGTATTTGGATCGATTGGCAAATGTGTGGAAATTAGAGATTCCGGCATTAAAAACAGCGGGGACTGTGGTGAAGCGGACCTTAAAAACGATACCGGAGGCGATGAAATATGATCAAAAGGAATTTACGGTTCCGGCGGGTGCGACGGTGGAATTGATTTTTGAGAATACGGATGCGATGCCGCACAATTGGGTGTTAGGTAGCCTAAAAAGTGAAGAAAAAATCGGTTTAGCGGCGGATAAAATGATCACAGCAGCAGACGGTGTGGCGAAAAATTATATACCGTCGATGCCGGAGATTTTAGCCTATACGCCTTTGGTAGAACCAGGCGGTCGGTTTAAGGTGGTCTTTAAGGCCCCAACCGTTCCGGGTAATTATCCATTCCTATGTACTTTCCCAGGCCACTGGCGAATTATGAATGGGGTGATGAAGGTGGAGTAGGGAGTTTTCCTTTGCCAAACCTATCGGGTTTGCAGTTTTCCTTTGCCAATCCTATCGGGTTTGCAGTTTTCCTTTGCCAATCCTCCCCGGTTTGGCAAAGGAAAAACAAACCAAGCCTCATCTCACATAAAACTCAAAGGAATAC
>CANHCG010000172.1 GCA_947459055.1 Cytophagaceae bacterium
GATGTGGTTACGGGGGGGCAGCCGACAGTTGCTATTCGCATTCCGAATCATCCTCTCACCTTGCAATTATTAGAGCAATTAGAATTTCCGTTAGCGGCCCCGAGCGCAAATCCATATAATCGAATAAGTCCGACAAGTGCCCAGCAAGTTGATTTTTATTTCCCCGAGCTCCACACCTTGGATGGGGGCGAATGTGTGGCGGGCCTTGAATCTACTATTGTTGCTTTCGAGGAGGACGAAGTCGTTTTATTGCGGCATGGAGCTATCGCCGTAGCGGATATAGAAAAACAGGTGGGACGAATTTTAAATCGTACCTCATCTTCGGAGTCGCCAAATTCCCCAGGCAGAAGCAAAAAACATTATTCGCCTTTATGCGACCTTATTGTGACTTACGAACCTTTATTTATGCTTAGTGCTGTTCAGGAGAAAAAGGTAGGAATTGTTTGGTTTCATGAAGTCAAAATTGAAAGTAAAAAAGTAATGGTGAATCGCGTGCTATCCCCTATTGGAGACTTGCGAGAAGCGGCCCGAAATTTGTTTAAAACCTTGCATGAATTGGAGCAATTGGGCTTGGATTTAATCATTGTCGAGAGACTCCCTGACCAGGGCTTAGGTCGGACCATAAACGATCGCCTGGAGCGAGCTGCTGTGAAATGAAAAAACATCTAATTGTTAATGCCTTAGTTGTGAATGAGGGAGAAATTAGGATGATGGACGTCCTGCTGGCCGATGGCCGCATTGCTAAAATCGATCCTCATATTTCTGATTTTTCGGCAACGGTCATTGACCTAAATGGGAATTATTTAATCCCAGGAATGATCGACGATCAAGTTCATTTCCGGGATCCCGGACTTACCTATAAAGCTGATTTAGTTACGGAATCGATGGCCGCAGTGGCCGGGGGTGTTACTTCATTTATGGATATGCCCAATACGGTTCCAAACACATTGACTAGGGAATTGTTAGAGGAAAAATACGCGGCGGCGGCCCGTAATTCGGTGGCCAATTTTTCGTTTTTCATGGGACTAAGTTCCTCGAATTGGGAGGAGGC
Organism: Cytophagaceae bacterium; assembly: GCA_947459055.1. Lineage (GTDB taxonomy): Bacteria > Bacteroidota > Bacteroidia > Cytophagales > Spirosomataceae > Aquirufa. The sequence goes on from CANHCG010000172.1 coordinate 1,052, forward strand.
CTTAGGTGTGAATAATGAGACGGTTTGTGGATTAACCGATGATGGATTGTATTTTAATGATGGTGAAATCTTGGCAAATCAGCCGGAGGCATTGGAGAAAATTTTTGCCCGTGCGGAGACCGTAGTTGCACTGCATAGTGAGGACGAGGGGATTATTCGGCAAAATTACCAACATTATGTTGCCCAAACCCAAGGAAATATTCCCATGCGACTGCATGCCAAAATTAGGAGCACCGAGGCTTGTGTCGAAGCCACCCAACGAGTTCTTGCCATTCAAGCCAAATATCAAAACCGGCTTCATTTTTTTCATATTTCCACGGGTCAAGAAGCCATGCTTTTTCCCTTAGCTACCGACCCGAAAAAAAAGCGAGTTACTTCGGAGGCTTGCGTGCATCACCTTTGGTTTGAGGAATCTGCCTATGAGTCATTAGGGGGAAAAATTAAGTGGAATCCTTCCATAAAAACTGAGGAGGATCGGCGGTTATTAATTCAAGCCTTGTCAGAGGGTCGAATTGATATCATCGCTTCTGACCATGCTCCGCATACGAAGGATGAAAAAATGGGGACCTATGATCAAATAAAATCGGGAGCGCCCATCGTTCAGCATACTTTACCTATTTTATTTGAACTAGCTAATCGGGGTGAATTATCGATCGAACAGATTGTTGAAAAAACCAGCCATCGAGTCGCAGATATTTATCGAATGGTTAACAGGGGATATATTCGAGAAGGCTATTTTGCTGATTTAGTGGAGGTAGATGCCAATTCCCCTTGGCAAGTGACCCCTGAATCGCTTCATTATAAATGCGCGTGGTCGCCTGTGGAAGACGAAATTTTTCAAGCTAAAGTGAAACGTACATTTGTGAATGGAAATCTCTTATTTGAAAACGATAAATTTGTTTCCAATGCCAAAGGCATGCGGCTTCTCTTTGAAAAAATTCGATAATGCCTTTACCTTTGGCAATCCTTCCCGGTTTGCCAAAGGTAAGTTAGCGGAAAATTTTCTCAATTGTTTTCCCTTTAGCTAATTCATCAACTAATTTATCAAGATAGCGGACTTTTTGCGTGAGTGGATTTTCGATCTCTTCGATGCGATACCCACAAATTAGACCGGTGATTTTTTGAGCATTTGGATGGAGTTTTGCGGCATCGAAAAATTGGGGGAAGGTTGATTTTTTTTCAATGAATTTTACTAGGTCCTGTTCAGAAAATCCCGTAAGCCATTGGATAATTTGGTTTAATTCAGCTTGCGTCCGGCCTTTGCGTATTACTTTGGCTAAATAAAGCGGATAAACAGTTGCGAAAGTCATTTGAGCAAATCGTTCATCCTGAGATTTTCCGTGGGACATATGTTTATAAATAGAATGTTCAAAGATATAAATTTTTAAAACGCATCAGGCTGCTATATATTTGCGTAAATTGTCAAGAATGATGGAAAAAGAATTAGCTGTAACATTTCGGTCTTTGTGTCCCATGGCTACCGGTTTGGATGTTTTGGGGGATAAATGGTCTTTATTGATCCTGAGAGATATGCTTTTCGGGCATAAAACACTATTCAACGAATTCAAAGAATCTCCAGAGGCGATGCCAAGTAAAATGCTTTCCAATCGCCTCAGAAAATTGGAAATCTTGGGTTTTATCAGTCGACACAAAGGCAATCTGAATAAAAAAAGTGTTTATTATTTTTTGGAAAAAAAAGGCATCGAAACGCTACCTTTTATGGTGGAATTAATGCTTTTTACCACGAAGTTTTATTACGATCATTTAGGGACAACTTATACCAAAGACGTTAAAACTCGGATGAAAAATGACAAAGAAAATTACATGAATGAAGTAATTAATCATTATAAAAAATTTAAACGAGATATCGTTTTCTAATGTTGTTTTTTGAAAATCCTTAAAACCTCTTATCTCAAAATTAAGAGGTTTTTTTATGAGTATTGAGTAATGCTGGTCATAATAAAAATTAAATTCCCAAATCATTTTTAGTTTCAAAAAGATATTTATATTTGTTTTCATTCTACATATTTAAACCTTTTATAAAATGAAAAAAGTACTCCTAAACTGGCTTGCGGTTGCAAGCATGGCGACGATGGTCGCATGTAGCTCACAAGAAGCTAAAAAATCTGAAGTGGTTTCTGATGACAAAGATGCGGGAAGCTTTACCTCGTTGGATGAGAAGTCAGCAAAAGTAAAGCAACTAGTCGAAGCCTATGTCAAAAATGACTCAACGGTAGGTCATGAAATTTATGCGGATACTCTCCAAGCCTATGGATGGTTTGCAAACAACCAAGATAGCTTACAAAAAACGAAAGTAAGTCCAGGCGGTCGTGCTGAATTTTTGAAAGGGGACATGAATACGCATGCTTTGTTTAGCGGGATTACGATGTCGACAGATAACATTAAGACTTTTACTTTCACCGACGGACGAGTTCTTTCTGGCTATTGGGGCATGTGGACCGCTACCGGGAGATTTACCAAAAAATTTACTACAGCTCCCGTCCACATGATTTTAGTTTGGGAAGGTGATAAGGTTGTAAAAATTTATCGCATGTTTGATACCGTTACTTTGCAAGCTGAAATCGCTGCTTCTCAAGCTAAGTAGCTAAATAAAATTTGATATCCCTAATCTAAACAGGGGGCGGAATTCGAAAAGCCTTAAGAGTAGAAAAAATCTAAACATATTTTAAAATGAAAAACTTATTATTCTTGGTGGCTTTTTTGATGATTAGCCAAGCAGCCATCAGTCAATCCATTCCCAAAGGGGCTTTAGTTGGTGTTCACACATTTACCGTGAAATTAAACGGCAATACTACCCAAAAACAAGTGGAAGACTTTATTAACAATAAATGGATTCCTGCCTCAAACGCAGCCTATACCTGTGAAGGCCACATGATGAAATTCGTTCGTGGAGAAGCTGGAAAGAACAAATTGGGCATGTTAGTTATTTACAAAAACGAAGCGACTCGGAATAAATATTACGGCGCAGACGGAAAATTAAATGCTGGAGGTAAAGTGGCTGAAGCTAAAATGAAAGCGGTTAATGAGGAGTTTGCTAAATTAGGCACCTTATCAGGGGGATACACGGACTGGTTAGTGCAATAAACAATTCCTTCTTTCGAGAGCAAAAAAAGAGGCCGATTTTGGCCTCTTTTTTATTCAAGTATTGTTCATGTTGACCCAAGCACACAAGGATCATCCCTTCTATTTTTTAGCTACACCTAGCAATTTCCCAGCCGCACTTTTACAATTCTCTAATGTAACTGTTTTACAAGCAGCATTAGCGCTAAATTCGGCTCCCGAACTTTCAATAAAAAGTTTTTGACAAGTTACTTCCTCACAGGCCACTAACCCGATACCTCTTAAGGCCGGAAGGACAGTATTTTTTATGGCGACATCCTTCAGTTGGATCCCTTGACTTTGTGAAAAATAGAGCGCATCACCACAGGCATTTTGCACATGAAGGCCTTCGATTCGTATGTCTTTACAATGGCTCATTGTGACAATCGCGGGACTAGCATCCACTGGATTTTCGGTCAAATAACCTTTTTTTATTTGCAGGCTTAGTGCCTGATAAACTCCAGCGCCTTGGCCTTCAATCACCCCTTTTCCAAAGACCCCGATATGTTCTTGGCCTTCCGCGACAATCAATCCTCTTTTTCCATCCACAGCCAAATAATCATGAATGGACGTAGTACCTACCAGAACGGCACCTTCTTTTAATTCAATTTGTACATTAGACTTTAATTGAATCGTTCCGGTTAAATAACGACCTACATAAAAATCCAATTTCCCGCCGCCTTTTTCATGAATGAAATCGATGGCCTTTTGGATCGATTGCGTATTTAAGGTTATCCCATCCGATTTAATGCCAAATAAAGA
>CANHCG010000173.1 GCA_947459055.1 Cytophagaceae bacterium
ATGGCGGATGATGAATCCGGGGCGATTTCATATTCGATTACTCCTTTAAATTTTTCAGGAAAAATTAATTATAATGTATTTATTGATGGAAACATCAAAAACAAAGATGCCAATTATGATGAAAAATTTTGGGAAGAGGTAAAGGTATACTCACAGGAAAATACTTCCTACGTCTGGTCAAAAACGAAAAAAACAGGCTTTGAGGTTATTACGGGCCAACAAATCGAATTTCTACAAGGTAATCAATCTTTAGCCATTGGAGGCCAAGCAGTTATTAAGGAAAAATATGCAGCCCTAACCTATGAAATTGATGCTCAATTAAATCAACCTTTGACCCTCATTAAATATGCGGTAAACCTAAGTTCTGAAAATCATCCAAATGATCAATTAGTGGATAGGGCCTTGGCTTATTTAAAAAATATACAGGCAAAGGGATTCAAACGCATGTTGGCCGAACAAGAATCCGCTTGGGCCAAAAAATGGGCTGTAAATGATATTATCATCAAGGGAGATGTGGCGGCCCAACAAGGTATTCGATTTAATATTTTCCAATTAAATCAAACCTATACCGGAGAAGATGATCGCCTAAATATTGGCCCAAAAGGCTTTACGGGCGAAAAATATGGCGGAAGTACGTATTGGGACACGGAGGCCTATTGCATTCCTTTTTATTTATCGACTGCGGCACCGGAGGTGGCAAAAAATTTATTGATTTACCGTTGGAAACAATTAGGTCGTGCCATCGAAAACGCAGAAAAATTAGGCTTTTCAAAAGGCGCAGCTTTATACCCGATGGTCACGATGAACGGGGAGGAGTGCCACAATGAATGGGAAATTACCTTTGAAGAAATTCACCGGAATGGAGCCATCGCCTATGCGATTCAAGATTATGTCAATTATACTGGAGACAGAAAACATTTGGCTGACTATGGCTGGGAAGTTCTTTTAGGTATTGCGCGCTTTTGGGAGCAACGGGTTAATTGGTCCGAAGACAAGCAACAATTTGTCATGTTAGGCGTCACAGGACCCAATGAATATGAAAATAATGTCAATAATAACTGGTATACGAATTATTTAGCCGCCTGGTGCTTACGATATGTTATCGAAGTTCATGAAGAAATTCGTACGAATTTTCCTGAAATTGCTTCAGATAAATTCAGGTCAACTAGCTTTAACGCCGATGAATTAATTCGATTCCAACAAATTTCGGATCAAATGTATTTGCCAAAAGATGAAAATCGGGGCATTTATCTTCAACAGGATGGCTTTTTAGACAAGAACATTGCTTCTGTCGATACGATACCGAAAGGACAAAGACCGATCAACCAAAATTGGTCTTGGGATCGAATTTTACGGTCATGTTACATCAAACAAGCCGATGTTTTACAGGGCTTTTATTTCTTTGAAAAGAATTTTTCAAGAGAGGAATTGGAACGAAATTACAATTTCTATGAACCAATAACCGTCCATGAATCTTCATTGAGTCCTTGTGTCCATAGTATTTTAGCTGCCAAATTAGGTAAGGAGGATAAATCCTATGAATTCTATACGCGAGCCGCGCGCTTAGATTTAGATGATTACAATAATGATACGGAGGACGGTTGCCACATCACCAGCATGGCTGGCACCTGGATGTCCATCGTTAAGGGTTTCGGTGGTATGGTCGTAGATAATGATAGATTACATTTTAGTCCATTTCTTCCAAAACAATGGACAGAATATTCCTTTAAAATCAATTTCAGGGAAAATCAACTACACATTCGCGTATTAGAAAAAGGGATAGAAATTGAAAATCTATCAGCCACACCATGCTACGTGGGAGTATACGGAAATAACTACCAGCTAGATGCTACAAGCATCGAGTTAATTCAAATTCCTGAAGAGACAGAAGCTTAAGATTAGCTAACTAAATCTATGTCCGGGGTGGATTTGTCGATTAGGGCAACTCCACCGCGTTCTTTACGTGCAATGCGAGAATACAATCCTACTTCTTGAGAAAAGATAAAGGTGAAAAACAATTTCACAAACGAAGTATGATACTTTAAATTCTCATAAAACTCAGGAGCTGCCGCTTTTAACTTAGGCAAATTATTCCAAGGAACAGAAGGCATGTCGTGGTGCTCATTGTGATAGCCTACATTCATGTTAATGCCATTAAGTCCCCCATAATAACTATAGGTTTCTTGATTCTTATCTAAGACCAAATAATGTTCCTGAATCCAACGTGCACCCAATGGATGTAAACCCACTGAAAATAAAAAACTTAAGCCCAAATAAGCCAAAGCCGACCAACCCCAGAAATAAACGATTAAAATATCAAAAGTTATTTGCGCCAGGATATTCATAATCACCCAACGATCTACAACTGCTAATTCAATGCAACGAATCGTACGAATTCCTTGAAAAAATGGGAACAGCATTAACCAAATAATCTTTCCAATGAAATAATTATTAATCAATTTGGCTTCCCAATAATCCGGCAAATCCGCATCCAATTCATGAACTCCTTGAAACGCATGATGCTTTAAATGATAATTTTTAAAGGAAATGGCAGTAGGGGCCAAGGAAGGAAAATTAGCAATTATACCAGCAAATACATTCCAAGAATTTTTCTTGAAAATTAAATTATGCGCCGATTCATGAATACAAACAAATAAAGTGTGAACAGGAAAAGCGCCAATGCACCAAGCAGCGCCAACAATTATCCACCAAGAGTAATCTTTAACAAAATAAGCCATGGCCAATTGAACGCCCACACAAGCCAAAATCCAATACATCGTATTAGGGTTTTTCCCGATTAGCTTCTTTACCTCAGGATGTTTTTTAATGATTTCTCTTGTACGTAAACGATGGGGCTCAGATCCTTCTACCCAGGTAAAATCAGAATTTTCAGACATGTCGATGGTATATTTTTTGCGACACAAATATACAAGAATATGACCTTTCAGTTATGAAAAGCTAACTAATTAATTCCAATTTTATCAATTTGTGACAATATGTCAGAAATGGCAGGATCTAACCAAGATGGCATTATCCTTGTAAGTATGGGGAAAAAATTAAATACTATCATGGGAAAAATTATTGGAATTGATTTAGGAACCACCAACTCATGTGTGGCGGTAATGGAAGGAAATGAGGCCGTGGTGATTGCAAACTCGGAAGGAAGAAGAACGACACCCTCTATTGTAGCATTCTTAGACAATGGCGAACGTAAAGTAGGTGATCCTGCGAAACGTCAGGCCATCACAAATCCACAAAACACAATTTCATCCGTAAAGCGATTTATGGGTAAAAAATATTCAGAAGTGGGATCTGAATTAAAAACAATTTCCTACAATGTAGAACAAGGAAACAACGACACGCCACGCGTACGCATTGGTGATCGTTTATATACACCACAAGAAATCTCAGCACAAATCTTAACCAAGATGAAGCAAACGGCTGAAGATTATCTTGGACAGACGGTAACAGAAGCTGTTATTACCGTTCCTGCTTATTTTAATGATGCAGAACGTCAAGCGACAAAAGAGGCTGGTCAAATCGCTGGATTAGAAGTTAAGCGTATTATCAATGAACCAACTGCCGCGGCATTAGCCTATGGTGTCGATAAAAAAGGGCAAGATATGAAAATTGCCGTATTCGACTTAGGGGGTGGTACTTTTGACGTATCTGTCCTAGAATTGGGCGATGGTGTGTTTGAAGTAAAATCAACGGATGGTGATACACACTTAGGTGGGGACGATTTCGACCAAGTAATTATCAATTGGTTAGCCGAAGAATTTATTGCCGACGAAAAAATCGACCTTCGTAGAGATCCAATGGCCTTGCAACGCTTGAAAGAAGCCGCTGAAAAAGCAAAAATAGAATTAAGTTCTGGTGCATCAACAGAAATAAATTTGCCTTATATCATGCCCGTTGACGGTATTCCAAAACACTTAGTACGTTCATTAAGCCGAGCTAAATTTGAACAATTAGCTGATAGCTTAATCCAACGTACCTTGGAACCTTGCAAGCGCGCCATGAAAAATGCAGGTTACACAAATGCGGATATTGATGAAGTTATTTTAGTAGGGGGATCTACTCGGATTCCTCGGATTCAAGAAGAAGTAGAAAAGTTCTTTGGTAAAAAGCCTTCAAAAGGAGTAAATCCTGATGAAGTAGTGGCAATCGGAGCAGCTATTCAAGGTGGCGTATTAACTGGTGAAGTAAAAGATGTGTTGTTATTAGACGTAACACCTCTTTCTTTGGGAATCGAAACAATGGGTGGCGTATTTACTAAATTAATTGAGTCGAATACCACGATCCCAACTAAAAAGTCAGAAGTTTTCTCAACGGCCGCAGATAATCAACCTTCCGTAGAATTAAACGTTTTGCAAGGAGAACGCCCAATGGCGAAAGATAACCGTTCGCTTGGACGTTTCCACCTAGATGGTTTACCACCAGCCCAACGTGGAATTCCTCAAATCGAAGTAACTTTTGATATCGATGCCAACGGAATTTTACAAGTATCCGCAAAAGATAAAGGAACAGGGAAGGAGCAAAAAATTCGTATCGAAGCTTCAAGTGGACTAACCGATGAAGAAATCGAAAAAATGCGTAACGAAGCGAAAGCAAATGAGGCCACCGATAAAATCGAAAAAGAACGCGTAGAGAAAGTAAATCAAGCAGATGCATTGATTTTCCAATCCGAAAAACAATTAAAAGAATACGGCGAAAAATTGTCAGAAGGCAATAAGACGGCCATCGAAGGAGCATTAGCTGAATTAAAAGTCGCGCATGCATCCCAAGATTTAGCCTCGATTGATGCTGGATTGGAAAAATTGAATACGGCTTGGACCGCTGCTTCGCAAGAAATGTATGCAGCTGGAAATACGGGTGATGCAGGTCAAAATCCAGCTGA
>CANHCG010000174.1 GCA_947459055.1 Cytophagaceae bacterium
ATTCCCATCAAAGGCAAAGCCATTCAAAAAGCGACCCGTGTATTTCAATTTCACCGTTTTCCCAGTAGCAGGAACATCGCCCTTACCAGGGGATAATTGAATATATCGTAATCCATCTGATTCTTTCGACGTCACTTTATAGCCTTTCCTTGCAATAAACGCATCAATCTCATCGCTTTGACTTTTCACCCAATAGCTCTTTATCGTACATTTTAATGGAGCATATGCTGGTAAACCCTCAAAGGGCTGAGAAGTTCCAGGAATCGCCATGACCGCTTGTTCCCCGTCTTTCAAAAAAGCCATCAAGCGCGAAAAAATGGGATTGGAAAAGCCATAACGATAAATCAAGGGCGTGTTGGTCTTGCGATTAGTACTATCTAGCACCTGCCCCGTGAGAAGATTCGCTAATTCATAATGAATCACTAAACTATCCCCGCGCGAAGCCAGTTCACCGGAGGTGTTTGCCTTTGTGATGGCGTAATAAGCCCCATTTTCCATGGCAATGGGGCTTTGATTCAATTTAGAAAAATAGGATAAAATTTGCGTTTTGTTTTCCGCAGCTTTCACCTCATCCGCTAATTCGACATTCGACAAACATGCGGTCAACAAGAGCCCTAAAAACACCCCAACCAAACTATTTTTAACCCAATTTTTCATTCCTGTAATGCTAATTTCTTATTTCTTCGACAACACCTCTAACTCAAACACCAATACCGAATTCGCTGGAATAGGACCACGCGCCTGATCTCCATAGCCTATCGAAGATGGAATCACAAAAGTTCCTTTTGCTCCTGCTTTCAATAAAGTTAACGCCTCATTGAATCCTGGAATCATTTGTCCCAATGGCATCTCAGATCCTGATCCTTTATCAAATTCCTTGCCATTCATGAAAGTTCCCCGGTAATTCACTACCCAAGTTTCTCCCATTTTGGGATTCGCACCAGCACCTGGTTTTTCAATGCTGTAAAGCAAACCTGTCGGCGAAGTTTTAAATGCTTTCCCTGTTTTAGCTACATAATCAGCAATTAACTTAGGCTGAACCGCTAAATCCTTTGCTGCCACTTCCTTCGCTTTTGCCGCCTCTTTTTCCATTTCTTTTTCAAATTCAGCGCGTGACTGAACCTTCAAAATCTTCACCGTGTATTTTAAATCCGTACCTGGCTTCAAGAAGGGAGGAAGCGGAGATTGAACGGCTTTGGTCAAGGAATCAATTGGCACCAAAATAGTTGCACTATCACCTAAAGCCAATAAACGAAGTCCATTTTCAAAAGAACCTTTGAAAGCACCCGGCGCATTGTTAGGCGCCTGAATCATACCTTTTCCTGGTTGACCATCCTTTTTAGTATCTTGTAATACAGAATCTGCACCATTTTTAATCACTAAATCAAACGTAACGATGTCGCCTTCTTTTAATTTTTTAGCCGCATCGTCATGGCTGTGCATTTGTAATTTAACTCCTTCAATCACCTCGACCTTATTCTGATTACACGCCGCCACGATTAGTGCCGCTGAAAAAAATAATCCTAGTTGTTTACGCATGATTTCTATGTTTAGATTTTTATAAATTTTTAACTTGTTTTATTTCAGAAAGGTACAAAGGTAATACTTCCTGCAATTTTTCCCTCGCTTGTTTTAAAGTCCCACCAGAAAATCGACCACCGGACGCATTTTTATGACCGCCTCCCTCAAAATAGCGAGCCGCAAATCCATTCACCGCAAAGGGTTCAATCGAACGGAAAGATAATTTAATCCCATCCGGTCGTTCAATCATCAAGATCGACCAAACCGCGCCCTCGAGCTGTAAACCATAATTTACCACTCCTTCTGTGTCTCCAGCCTGCGAATTAAATTGCACTAAATCTTCCTGACTAATCCACATCAAGGCCAAATGATAGTCCGGTAAATATTCCAACCGGTTCGCCAACACATGCCCTAAAAATTTTAATCGATCAATCGTCGCTGAATCAAAAATTCGTCGATGCACCTGATTTGTATTGACACCGAGGCGGATCAATTGCGCCACCACTTCGTGCACATGCGCAGTGGTATTCGGATGCCGAAAAGATCCTGTATCCGTCATAATGCCCGAATAGAGGCATTGGCCCATCGCTACGTCGATTAAATCCTCATCTCCCCATTCCTGAATCAGATCAAAAATCAGTTCACAGGTCGATGCCGCAATCGTTCGATGGTAATAATAGGTACCAAAATCCTCCGGATCTAAATGATGATCAATCACGATTTTGGGTGCCCGCGCATGTTTAATGACCGGACTTAAACTATGTAATCGCTGAATACCAGAAAAATCTAAACAAAAAATCCAATCCGCTGCATGGACCAAAGGCTCCACCTGAAGCTTGTGCATCGGATTCTCAAAATTCAGGATATCCTCCGCACCTGGCATCCAACTTAAATTCTGGGAAACAGCCGATGGTACAACCACAGTGACTTCCAAACCCTTTTTGACCAAATAATGAAACCAAGCTAAACTCGACCCTATCGCATCAGAATCCGGATTAAAATGAGTCGTAATGATGGCTTTTTGACCCGGGGCTAGTAAGGATTTCAGCGTGGAAATGGAGGACATAAATTCAGATATCGCCATAATAAATTTGGGCGTTCGCAAAGTTAGAGATAAATTTGAATAAAATTTGACACATGCCTACAAATAGAACTTTTACCATGATTAAACCGGATGCCGTGACAGACGGATTTTCTGGACCTATCATCCAACAGATTGAGGACGCCGGATTTCGTATCGTAGCCATCAAAAAAACCAAATTAAGCCCCGAAGATGCCGGTCGTTTTTATGCGGTTCATGCTGAACGACCTTTTTTCCAAAGCCTTTGTGACTACATGTCATCTAGTCACATCATTCCCATGGTGCTCGAAAAAGAAAATGCAGTGGAGGAATTCAGAACCTTAATTGGTTCGACGAATCCAGCTCAAGCCGCAGAAGGAACCATTCGGAAACGATTTGCCCGTTCGCTCGAATCCAATGCCATTCATGGCTCAGATTCTGATGAAAACGCGGCCATTGAATCCAACTTTTTCTTTACCGAACAAGAATTAAACGGGTAACTATCGGTGCTTGTAGAATAAAAAACCATTTTCCTCCTTGATGAAAATCAGATTGGGATGGTATTTGAATTTCTCTTCCACATCTACTTTCATGACAAAAAAGGCCGGGCGGTCTACTTGTTTTGCGGCAAGTAACGTTTCGGCTGATGGACTGCCTGTTGGCTTTTGAAAGTACAACAAATGGGCAAAAGATTTAAAACCCACCGTTTCAATATAAACGTTTTGACCAACCTTCGAGACATAAAAGTCAATCGGTGTCGCCTGGGTATAGCCCTCTATTTTAGGTACAACAATCGCCATATAGGCCATAATGAGTAGGATACCCGAAGTCATCAATGAAAAAATTGACATCGGCTTGACCTCTCCTTTTCGAAATAAAACAACCCCAATTAGTCCCATAAACAGAAAACCTAGGCCCTTCTCCCAACCCGACCAAGCCACCGGAGCCTGTAAATTACCCTGCACAAAAAAATCCTGAATCTTTGGCGCAAATTCAAACGCATGTTCTCCAATGAAAGGAACCGCTGACAAAATAATGCCAAACAAAATTCCAATCACCGCCATCCCAATCGTGTATGGCCTCGACCACGTCCAATTTCCCGCTTTCCAATCTGTCAATACCTGCGCCGCAAAAAAACTAAGAGGCAACCAGCACATCGACGAATAATGTACAATCTTCGTTTTCACCAAACTAAATAAGATCAATACCACCCAGAATAGCACCCGCATCCAAATACTAAATGGATGTTTCGATCGAGTAGCAAAACCCAAGCGACCCATGGCCAAAATGGAAATCGGAAAACAACCAAAGAGTAAGACCAAAGCGTGGTAATAAAATGGTTGGCCATGGCCCGCATCGCCTGTGGTCAACAAGCGAATTTGATACGCAAAAAAATCTTCAATAATCCCAAATCCAAATTTCATCGCAATCAATCCATACCACGAAACAAAAAACACGCAGCCAATCAAGCCCGCTAGACAAGCGCCGAAAAATAGTCGACCAAGCTGTGGCTTCAGATTTTTAAATTGCAAAACACCAAACACCAAGAGGCTTAGTCCCCACAACAACAGCGCCACAGGGCCTTTGGTCAACATACCTAAACCGATCAGCACCCCGGCGATGCCGGCATTTTTCAATTGTTTCGAATCCGCTACAAATTCAGCGAAAAAATAAATACCCAAAAAGATAAACAGGTTGAACAAAGGATCAATAATCCCCGAACTCGCATACACATGAGGGGTAATGGCGGCCAAATAAGCAAAGGCCCACAAATGCCCAAATGTGGTCGAAAAATACTTTTTCCCAATGGCGTAGACGGTGCACAATGTCGCGATTCCAACAAGCGCATTCGGAAAACGTGCGGCAAATTCCATGGAAACCCAGGCCTGGTCAGTATACGTGGAGAATAACCAAAAACTGAGCGCTTGCAACCAAATAAATAGCGGAGGTTTTTCCCAAAAAGGTAAAAAATTAATTTGGACACTCAAATAATCCCCAGAAACAAGCATTTCTCGCGCAGATTCCGCAAAATTAATTTCATCCCAATCAAATAAATGAGACGCCCCTAGAAAGGGAATATACACGAGGGCACCTACCAGCGTCCAAAATAAATAGGGTCTATGCTGCAGGAATTTGATCATGCTTGGAAGGCTTTAGGAAATAAAAATAATAAACTAGGAAAGAAATAGCGGTGCCCACGAAGGCGCCGACGGCCGTATCGACCGGAAAATGTTGGAATAAATACACCCGAGAA
>CANHCG010000175.1 GCA_947459055.1 Cytophagaceae bacterium
AGGCACAATCCATTTTGGAGTAATCACGAAATGATTAAACACATACAAAATGATGCACAACAAAAAGAAATTACCAAATCCAAAATGACCCAATCCAAATCCTGCTAAATACCCAAAAACAGTTAGGCTCAATAAAATCACCAAGGTCCGACGAATGTCCGACAATTTCGGATTCTTCACATCATTCAACTCTTCATCATGGCGCTTCATAAACGTAATCGCAAACACCGGATTCATCACATAAGCCACAAAAAGTGACGCAAAAAGCGTAATGATCAAGGTAATCGGCAAATATTTCATGAACTCACCCACAATCCCCGGCCAAAAAAGCAAAGGCAAGAATGGCGAAATCGTCGTCAGAGTTCCCGATAATACCGGCGCAAAAACCTCCGATGCAGCTAATTTTACGGATTCAACGATCGTCAGTTTCTTGAAATTATTAAACAAACGGTGCGCATTTTCAATCACCACAATCGCATCATCCACCACAATTCCAAGGCCCAATAAGAACCCGAATAACACAATCGTATTCAACGTGAAGTCCAACGAAGGCATAAACAAGAAGGTCAATAAGGCCGATAAAGGCACCGAAAGCCCTACAAATACCGCATCACGAACCCCCATGAAGAACATCAACACAATCACCACAAAAATAAATCCTAAGACCACCGTGTTAATTAAATCCGCCAAATCACCACGCGTACGCTCCGATTGATCCGCCGTCGTCGTCACCGTCAAACCCGCCGGAAAACGCGTTTCCTTATACTCTTCAATTCGCGCCTCAATACGATCCGCCGCCTCAATCAAGTTCGCCCCACTGCGCTTAATTACGTTCAAGGTAATGACCGACTTGTTATTCAAGCGCGCAAAATCCTGCTTCTCCTCATAACTATCCTTGACCTCCGCCACATCCTTTAAGCGAACACGCGCGCCCGTCGAAGAACCCACCATCAAATTTGCTAATTGGTCTATCGCCTTAAATTCCCCCGTCACCCGCAACGAACGGCGTACGCCATCCACGGCTAAATCACCGCCTGAAATGTTCACGTTTTCGCCTTGCACAGCCGATTGAATATCATAAAACGTCAAGCCATAGCTCTGCATTTTATACAAATCCAAGTTTATCTGAATCTCCCTTTTTAGAGCCCCAATGATATCCACCCGATTGATTTCCGGCATCCCCTCAATCTCATCTTGCAGGTCTTCCGCGTATTTCTTCAACTTATCTAGCGGATAATCCCCCGCTATATTAATATTCATAATCGGAAACTCCGAGAAATTCACCTCCGCAACAGAAGGCTCACGTGTCAGGTCTTTGGGCAAATCAGCAATCGCCTTATCCACCGCATCCTGCGTCCGCTGCTTCGCAATAGGCACCGTGACATCCGTGTTAAACTCAACAATGATCACTGAAATATCTTGCAGTGCATTCGATTTTACTCGTTTAACCCCTGTGATGGACTTGATTTGCTTTTCGATCGGTTTATTGATCGTATTCTCAATATCCGAGGGGGTCGTTCCTGCGTAGACCGTTTGAATGACCATTTGCGGCACGACGATGTCTGGAAACTGCTCCTTAGGAAGGCTTGAATATATCCCAATCCCTGCCACAAAAATGATGAAGGTAAAGATGTAAACAGTCGTCCGGTTTTGGGCTAACCAGCCCACCATGTTATAGATTATGCCTTTGCCTTCAGGCAATTGCTCATTTTTTATATTTTTTTCCATGTGCTACTTAGAATGAGATGGACGTACCATCAACTAACTCTTGAAATCCTTGTGTAATTAACGCCTCACCTGCCTTTAATCCCGTAGTAATCTCCGCTTGGCCATTATACGTTAAACCCACCGTAACCGTTCGTGCACGCGCCACTTGCTTTCCATTTTCCTCCACGGCCACATAAACTAAATTTCCTTTTTCCGTTTTTTGGATGATATTTTCGCTAATGACAATCGCGTTTTTCTTCGACGTATCATTGATATTAATCACGGCCAATAAATTAGGCTTTAAGTCGCCACCCGCATTAGGAATGCGCGCTTCTATATCAAAAGTTCTCGTCAACGGATTTACCATTTTAGATACCAATGAAATTCTTGCCTTTAATTCCTTATTTAAATCTGGAAATTTGATGCTGATTTCATCCCCTTGTTTCACTGTACCAACATAGGAATCGGCAATTTTCGCAGAGATTTTCAGGTTGCCCAAATTCACAATTTGCACAATTGGAACCCCAGGAGCACCCATTTCGCCCGCTTTTTGACGAACTAATTCGATGGTTCCGGAAATAGGAGCCGTCACGCGCGAAAGGCCTAGTTGTGCCTTTATCGTAACAATTCTTTTTTCTAAGGATTCCATATTCGACTTCGCGCTCAAATACTGCACTTCGGTGCCGATTTGTTGGTCCCAAAGCGCCTTTTGTTTTGTGAAAATAGTTTTAGCCAATGAAAGTTGCTGGCGTACTTCTTCCAACGACTCCTGCAAAATGTTGTTGTCCAAAGTCGCTATTAATTGGCCCTTAGCCACCGACTGACCCGCCACGACCGGCAAAGTCAAAATCACCCCCCCCGTTTGCGGGCTAACTAAAACAGTGTTTTCAGCTACTACACTACCTTGAGCTTCAACGAAATGGTTGAAAGTTTGCGCAGCCAATGGGCTCGCTGTCACGGTAATTACTTTCGAAACAGCCTGATTGGTGGTTTTGCCAACGGCCTTTTCTAGTTCAGCGATTTTCGCTTGAATTTCTTTTTCCTGACTCTTTAAATCAGCTAATTCTTGTTTCTTATCTTTTGATCCGCAGGCAGCGAATACCAAAATTCCAAAAAGGAGGATGCTTATTTTTTTCATGATTACTTAGTCTATGTATAGTGTTCCGTTTGCTTTTTCTACTTCTACTTTGGCGATGAGTGCATTATACAATGCAGTAAAATAATTGGCCTGAGATTCCTTAATCGAAGATTCTGCATTTAAAACCTCTAGATTAGAACCGACGCCGTTTTGGTATTTCACCCGAGTAACACGTGAAATTTCATTCGCTAAATCTAAATTTGCCTTTTGTTCTTTCATCGATTCCAAAGCATTCTTTAGCGTAATTTTCGCTTGCGAGCGCTGCATATCGATGGATGATTTCAACAAATCAAACGACTGACGAACCTTTTGCAAATTATTTTGCGACTGAATTGCCTTGTATTTTTTTGAATATCCGTCAAAGATTGGGATTTGAAGCGCCACTGTTATAGCCGAATTATCAAACCATTGTTTCGTCATTAAATCACCAAATGCATTCGCTCCCGCGTTATATCCATAATTGGCATTCAACAACAAACGTGGCAAATAGCCCGCCTTAATACTTTTGAGATCCAATTCCGCTAAATTTTCCTGCGTTTGCAAAATCGAATATTCGATTCGATTGGCATAACTAAATTCGCCCTTCAGGTTTAGATTGAAAGTGGACAATTCCACTTGGTCCAAGGTTTCACTGAGGCGAATCGGTTCGTCCATCGGGTA
Source organism: Cytophagaceae bacterium (assembly GCA_947459055.1). Classification (GTDB taxonomy): domain Bacteria; phylum Bacteroidota; class Bacteroidia; order Cytophagales; family Spirosomataceae; genus Aquirufa. Next base: position 3,506 of record CANHCG010000175.1, read on the forward strand.
GGACATTTGGAATTTCAATAAAGAAATACTCAATTCCTGCAAGCGAACCACATTCTCAAGTTCTGTTCGTAAATTGTTCGCTTGTACGTCTAGTCGCTGCACATCGATTTTTTCCACAAATCCTTGCTTATTTAAGGCACGCGTTTCCTTTAACAAGGTATCTAATCGCGCAACATTCAGATTTAATAGACCCAATCGTTTTTCATTAACTAAAATCCCATAATAGGCTTTGGTTACGTTTTCGGCTACTTGTTGTTTCGACTGCGTCAATGATTTAACGGCTAAATCCTTGTAGACCGAAGAAGCTTTGAGGCCCAATAAATAAGTGCCATCGAAAACCAATTGGCTCAATGTGACATTCGCGAAACCTGAATTTTCCACCCCAAATTTCGCGGCGATTAATTCGCCTTCTGGCGCGGCAGGATTGAAAATTCTCGCGGGAATAAATACTCGTTGGAGTACGATATTATTCGTCAGCGCAACCGAGCCATTTACCTGAGGTAAACCCATGGCCTTAATCTCACTGATTTTGGCACTTGCGTTTTGCAAATCGATTTGGCTATTTTTTACCTGAACCTGATGCGTAATGGCATAATCCACCGCCTGTTTGAGGCTGAAGCTTTGTGCATTAGCAACTAGGGAACCTAGTAAAAATAGACCGGCGTAAAATTGTCTTAGGCGGATCATTTGATTAAATTGTTTTGATAAGATTTATAAAGCGTTAGACCTTCCTCGGTCAAAATACCTCGCATGAAAATATCCATCAGCGTAAGCTGGGTTTCATACAAGGATAATTTATTATTCGGATAAAAATCGGGGTTGAAGGCCAAATCTACTTCGGCCATGCGCAAGCGAGCTAACAATTCAAAATCAATATCATTTCTGAAATATCCGAATTGCGCCCCTTTTTTAAAATCTGCGATTAAGTTTTTGTGTATGCATTTTTCGCCATGCTCAACAAAAAGTTGATATGCGCTTGGAAAGTACTTTTGAATTTCAAATAACAATCGAGGATTCATTTGTACGAGCATATCCTTCATCATTTCAAAGGACATAAAAATCTTTTCGATGACGTTGGGGTAAAGCCTATCGAGCTCAGCCCACTTCTCTAAATCTTGCTCAGTGAAGGTTTTTACGACTTCAAATACGATGGAATCTTTATCAAGGAAATGTTGATAAATCGTTTTTTTAGAAATGCCCAAATCCAGGTAGACAGACGTTTAGGTGTGTTTTTGAACGCGAGCAACGCGGCTTTACATTGATCGAGCTGATGATTGTGGTCGCGATCATCGGCATTCTGGCCGCTGTAGCGATTC
>CANHCG010000176.1 GCA_947459055.1 Cytophagaceae bacterium
ACCTGCGTCATTTGTTTGATAAATAGGGCGTCGGCTTCTTCTGGATTACCGGATTGCACGGGTTTCCAATAATCGGCCCGTAAGCCTTGCGTAAAAATGGCCGAAATGAGTGTTTTTCCTATTTCGGTTCCGATCCCTGCGATGATGAATTGTTTAGGCATTGTCATTGAGCGTTTGAATCAGTGTAAGCATATCTTTTTCTTGACTGGCTGCGTTGAGTGTAATTCGGATACGTTCTTGGCCTTTGGCGACCGTCGGGTAAACAATCGGCTTTACTGCAAATCCAGCGGCTTGGGCCTTTTTCGCGGAAGCCCGAAGAGCTTGGTTGCCGGAGACAAAAAAGGTTTGTATCGCTGTTTGGCTTTTGCCCCAGGCATCACCATGGCAATGGCTTTGAAAAAACTGAATATTCGTTTGAAGTTTTTGTCGGAGTGTGTCTTGGCTTTTGATAAAGGCCAAAGTGGCCAATAAACTGCTCACATGCTGTGGACTTGGTGCGGTGGAATAGATAAATGGTCGGGCGAAATTGATCAAATAATCCTTAAGAATTTTCGATCCCATAACAACGGCCCCCGCATTTCCCCATGCTTTTCCGAAGGTTATCACCCGAGCAAAAATCTCTTTTTCTAGCCCTAATTCAACACATAATCCGCTGCCGCCAGGCCCATACAATCCACCGCTATGAGCTTCATCCACGATGATTTCGGTGTTGTAGGTATTTTTCAAATCAACTAATTCGACTAATGGCGCCATGTCCCCATCCATGGAATAGATTGACTCGACAACAATCCATTTAGGTGTTTCTTTCGGATATTGTTCCAATAACTGTACCAAATCCCCAAGGTCATTGTGCTTAAAAATGCGTTTTTCGGCCTTGCATAATCGCAGGCCGTCGATTAAACTGGCGTGCAATAATTTATCGCAAAAAATCACTTGTCCTTCTTGAGCCACTGCGCTGATCAATCCCACATTGGCATCATAACCGGAAGCAAATAATAGGGCTGCCTCTGCTCGATGCATTTCGGCGCAGGCTTGTTCGAATTCGTCAAAAATAGGGGAGTGCCCTGAAATCAAGCGAGATCCCGTGGCTCCATGGGCTAAGGCTTGTCCTTTTTCAGCCCTAAGTCGCGCTGCTTGTTCGATGGCATGCGTGAGGTCCGAGTTTTGGCTAAGGCCTAAATAATCATTGGAGCAAAAATCAATCATACCTGCCAAGTCCTGCAAACTGCGCAAAAGACCATCAGATTCGCGTGTGTTTAATTGATCAGAAAGATGATTTAATGCGGATTTTTCCATGATTTGCCCGCGCAAATTACAAAATTATGAGGAAAGGCTTGACAATCTAACGTAAGTAATGTAGTATTGCGCTGTGTTTCAATGTCGTAAGCACGTCAATTATACATTTCCTTTCCTTTTCATCTTTTGAAAGCCAATCCTGCCTAAGGTTTTTGCATCATTTTTTCAAAATGTTAATGAAAGTCGAAAAACAAAATTTCCCCATTTTATGGAAGAAAAACCCATCCGAAGAGTAAAAAAAGTAGAAGAAGAATTACCATCCACTGATCGTCCTAAGCGTCAACGAATTCAAAAGACATCCAGCAATCCAGCTGAATTACCTTTGATTCCCTATGAACCTAAGATTCCAGTGGAACCCATCATTGAAGCTCCTTCAGAGGCTCCAGCAGCCCTTTCTTCGGAAACCGTAGCGAATGCGGAGGTGGTAGCACCTGCGGAGGCTTCTGTCACTGAACAAGCTGCGAATAATCGGCCGAACAACCGTCCTGAACGTCCAGCTAAGAATTTCCGTTCTCGGAAAGACGCCACGCAAGCTGCGGAAGCGCCTATCGAATATGAGGCAATAGCCCCACCGGAAGATTTTATTGTCGATACTTCTTTTATTACGAATGATAGCAATGTCGTGGATTCGAAAGTTTCTCCGACCGACGCGCCCGTGGATCCTCAATCCTTACCGAAAGAAGATGCACCTGCACAAGCGCCGCAGCATTTCAAACAACGCTCGAATTATAACCAAATCATCAAAGAACTTGATGGTCTAATCGACAACGAGGGCGTGCTCGAGATCATGCAAGAAGGCGGTTACGGCTTCATGCGTTCTTCGGATTACAATTATTTAGCTTCTCCAGATGATATTTACGTGTCCCCTTCGCAAATCAAAATGTTTGGTTTGAAAACGGGCGATACCATTTTAGGAAAAATTAGACCTCCGAAAGAAGGTGAAAAATACTTCGCGTTGTTGAAAATCGATTCGGTCAACGGAAAAACGACCGACGAAATTCGTGACCGGATTAATTTCGAATATTTAACTCCTTTGTTCCCCGAGGAAAAATTAAATTTAGCCTCTGCGCCGGATAATTATTCGACACGGATTTTGGATTTATTCGCCCCAATCGGTAAAGGACAAAGGGGAATGATTGTGGCCCAACCGAAAACCGGTAAAACCGTTTTATTAAAGGACATTGCTAATGCCATTTCGCGTAATCATCCAGAGGTATATTTGATCATCTTATTGATCGATGAACGTCCGGAAGAGGTAACGGATATGCAACGTTCGGTACGTGCAGAAGTAATTTCGTCGACCTTTGATGAACAAGCGGAGCGTCACGTGAAAGTGGCCAGTATCGTCTTGGAAAAAGCAAAACGCATGGTGGAATGTGGCCACGATGTGGTGATTTTATTGGATTCAATCACGCGTTTGGCGCGAGCATACAATACGGTCGTTCCTTCGTCAGGTAAGATTTTATCTGGTGGGGTGGATGCGAATGCATTACATAAACCAAAACGTTTCTTCGGAGCGGCGCGGAATGTGGAAAACGGAGGTTCTTTGACAATCATCGCTACGGCTTTAACGGAAACGGGAAGTAAGATGGATGAGGTGATTTTTGAAGAATTTAAGGGAACTGGTAACATGGAATTGCAGTTGGATCGTAAGCTGTCCAACCGCCGTGTCTACCCAGCCATCGACATCACCGCTTCCGGAACTCGTCGCGAGGATCTATTGATGGATCCAGCGGTACTCCAACGCGTGTGGATTTTGCGCAAGCACATGTCCGACATGAATTCTGTAGAAGCGATGGAGTTTTTACAGCAACAAATGAAGGGTACGCGGACTAACGAGGAATTCCTCGTGTCCATGAATCGCTAAGATGGATTTACGCCAACCCGTTTGGTTTATCGGCCATGGCAGCCCCATGAACGCGTTGATGGACAATCCATTTACGCAGGCCTTAGGCCAAATGGGCCGCCAGGCGCTAGAGAAAAATCCACCCAAAGCGGTTTTGGTCATATCTGCCCATTGGTTAAGCCGAGGAGGCACCTTTGTGCAAGCCAGTCCGAAACCCGAAACCATCCACGATTTCGGCGGTTTTCCGCCGGCTTTGCATGCCTTTCAATATCCAGCGCCGGGCAGTCCGGAAACGGCGGAATTGTTGGCCTCCGGTTCTCAAAAAATCCAAACCACCCTCGACTGGGGCCTTGATCATGGCGCTTGGACAATTTTATGTCACCTATTTCCGGGGCATGATATTCCTTGTTTTGAATTGTCGATCGATTATGGACAACCCTTATCGTACCACGTAACTTTGGCCCAAGAATTACAATTCCTGCGTTCTCGCGGTGTATTGATCATTGGAAGTGGTAACATCGTGCATAATTTGCAGGCCAGTGTGGCCAATTTATCCAGGGGCGAGGAGACTTTTGCTTATGATTGGGCACAAGAATTCGATGCTTGGTCGACTGAAAAAATTGCTGATAAAAATATTTCGGATTTAATCGCCTATACATCAGCTCCTGGAGGTTTGCGCTCGGTGCCTACGCCGGACCATTACATTCCGATGTTGTATTCGTTAGCCCTCGCCAGAAAACAAGAGGAAGTGCGCTTTACCTTTGACCAATTAGTCTATGGAGGTATCTCGATGCGCTGTTTTGAAATCAGTTAATAGATAAAAAGACCTTTTCGATAAGCATACAGGCCTCTTCCATTTGGGCTTGGCTAATGGTCAATGGCGGTGCGAGCCGAATTTTATTCCCATGGGTAGGCTTCATGAGCAAACCTTCCTGCATCAGTTTCAGGCATATTTCGTAGGCCAAAGGGCTTTCCTCGTCCGTATTGATTTCAATCGCGCACAATAATCCTTTGCCACGTACTTCGCGGATCAAAAGGTTTTTTTCGGCTAAGGTTTTTAAGAATTTCATGAGTTGGGCGCCCCGCGCCGCCGCATTTTCGACTAAGTGTTCCTCCTCAATAATCGATAAGGCCGTCACCGATAACACGCATGCCAAAGGATTACCCCCAAAGGTAGATCCATGTTCACCCGGTTTCAGGGTGAGCATCGCCTCATCCGAGGCCAAAACTGCCGAAACGGGCATAAAACCACCCGAAAGGGCTTTGCCGAGCAGGAGAACATCGGGTTGGACGCCTTCGTGCTGGCAGGCCAACCAAGCCCCCGTCCGCCCCAATCCGGTCTGAATTTCATCCGCAATAAACAATACGCGATGCTTGCGACACAAGTCAAAAGCCGCTTTTAAATAACCGGCAAAAGGCACGCGAACCCCGGCTTCTCCTTGGATAGGTTCCACCATGAAGGCTGCGACATTTGGATTCGCCAAAGTACTTTCCAAAGCTTCCAAATCTTCGTAGGGGATTTTTGTAAATCCAGGCGTGAAAGGTCCAAAATTGGTAAAACTGCTCGGGTCGGTCGAGGAAGAAACGGCCGCAATGGTTCTACCCCAAAAATTGCCTTCGGCTACGATGATTTCTGCTTGGTTGGCCGGAACGCCTTTGACTTCATAAGCCC
>CANHCG010000177.1 GCA_947459055.1 Cytophagaceae bacterium
ATAAGCTCATCCTCGCCTTTTAATGGCGGAACAATCGGCCTAAATACCTCCAAGTCCTCATTGTCCTCATGAATAGCCGGACCATCATCCACGAATTCATCGTCCTCCATTCCAATGGGATCTAGCACCGCCTCTGAACCACCTGCAGGTGCCGCTACTTGAACTTTCGGGGCCTTGGGATTCAATTGATAAAACAGCACTAAAAAAACAAAACCGACGAATACAATCAAAAAGATCGATAAATAGCCAATCAATTGATTTAATTTCTCATTCACAAAAAATCCTACACCACCTCCAAAAGAATGAGGCAAATCCATTTGATAGACCATAAACCCAGCCACCAAACTACCCCAAATCAAGAAAAACAAGACCTGCCAAGATAAGCGATCTAGCGGATAAATCTCCCGCTTAAAACCTAATTTAAGCGCAGATAAATAGAACAAGGGAACCAATAAAAAGGAAGACCAACCAAAGGTTCTGAACAAGAAAAAATGCGCAATTTTAGCCCCTAACAAGCCAGCTAAATTCTTCACAGGAATATCCGAGCCCTGAATCACTTCCAACGTACCCTGCTCCACCTCGCTTTGATCCGCCACACCCATGAAAAAATTTGAAACAAAGGCTACCAACAAAAGCGTACCCACCCCAAACAAAAAAGCCGACATAATGATGCGCAAGCGATACGGAAGCGCGCCTTTCACCCCTGCTTTTTTCTCCCCTCGGTCAAAATTAATTTGAAGTGTATTAGATGTATTAACAATCTTTTTAGCCATGGATACTGCGTGTAATTACAACGTATAAATTTCGACTTTTTGATCCGATTTACAAAATGATTTTACAATCCATTTTCAACGATCGCTCGGTTAATATCCTGAATCAAATCCGGCCCTTCATAAATAAAGCCTGTATAAATCTGTATCAAACTCGCCCCTGCCTTCATTTTCTCCACCGCATCCTTCGCCGAATGAATTCCTCCTACCCCAACTATCGGAAATTGCCCCCCCGATTTTTGATGCAAATAGCGAATCACCTCCGTCGAACGATGCGTCAACGGTTTCCCACTCAAGCCGCCCATCTCTGAACGCAAGCCTTCCGATGACCGTAAACCCTCTCGCGATAACGTGGTGTTTGTCGCAATCACACCGGCCAATTGAGTTTCTAAAACAATCTCAATCACATCATCCAATTGCTCATTCGACAAATCAGGTGCAATTTTCAACAAAATAGGCTTTGGCGCCAACTTCGTCGCATTCAAGTCCTGCAAGCGAACCAATAATTTTTTCAATGGCTCCTTTTCCTGCAATGCCCGTAAATTAGGGGTGTTCGGGGAACTCACATTCACCACAAAATAATCCACCACCTCATACAAGGCCTCAAAACCCAAACAATAATCCTCTTCCGCTTGCTCATTCGGGGTGACCTTATTTTTCCCTAGGTTACCACCTACTATGACATGAGATTTACGGGCCAACAACCTTTTCTTCATCGCCTCCAATCCCTCATTATTAAATCCCATCCGATTAATCAATGCCTCATCCTCCGGTAAACGAAATAAACGTGGCGTTGGATTCCCATCCTGGCCCTTCGGCGTTACCGTACCCACCTCAATAAACCCAAAACCCAATGCCGTAAATTCATCAATCAATTTGGCATTCTTATCAAAACCCGCCGCCAAACCTACCGGATTGGGGAAATGAATTCCGAAAACCGTTCGCGCCAACCGAGGATTCGAATAGCCATACACCCACGAAATCAATGAAGCCATCCCGGGAATTTTCATCACCAATTGCAAACCCGATGCCACCACATCATGCGCCCGTTCAGGAGCCATTAAAAACAACAGAGGTTTGACGAAATAACGATAAAACATAAATATGAAATTGGCTTTAAAGCCGTAAAAATACAAAATTTAGGTTGACTTATGGGAATAAATCAAGGATAAAATGCAGATTTTTCAGAGTCCCATGAATTTCCTAAGGCAAGCCTTTGTCATCTAAAAAAATCGACTAATTTTAAACATCTTTCGGGTAATCAAGCATTTAAAAAATAAAGCCTATGTTAAGTCGTGTCGCCAATTCCATTTATTGGATGAACCGTTACATCGAGCGAGCAGATAATTATGCCCGCTTCATCTCGGTAAATTTCAATTTAGCACTTGACCTCCCTCCGAACGTACCCGAACAATGGGAACCGCTCATCGTGGCCACGGCTGATCATTATAATTTTTTCGAGCATTACCCAGTGGCTAATCGGGAAAACGTACTTTACTACATGACCTTTGATGTCAACAATCCCAATTCCATTTTGTCCTGCCTATACAGTGCTCGGGAAAATGCGCGTACGATTCGAGAGAGTATTTCAAAAGAGATGTGGGAATATGTAAACCAAATTTATTGGAAAGTCAAAGACCGCGTTGAAGGAAGTAAACAATGGGAAATTTCCCGCTACCAAGGTTTTTTGGAGGAAATCAAATCGGGGAGCCAGTTGTTCTATGGCATCGTCGATTCCACCATCACCCGCGGCGAGGGCTGGCATTTCGGACAAATGGGTAAGTTACTCGAGCGCGCTGATAAAACTACGCGTTTCCTCGATGTGAAATATTTTACGCTCCTGCCCGACATCGATGCGATCGGTTCACCACTAGATCTTTTGCTCTGGTCGGCCGTATTAAAATCCGTGTCGGCTTATAATATGTTCCGCCAACAATACAAAGTAATCAATCCCACCCATATCGTCGAATTCTTGATTCTCGACAAAAGTTTCCCGCGATCTGTGGTGCATTGTTTGCAAGAGGCAGAATTGTCACTATATGCGATTTCTGGCACCTCCTTTGATCATGGCTATTCAAATATGGCTGAAAAGAAATTATCCAAACTCCTATCGGAAGTTCAATTCACTGAAATCGACGATATTTTATTAACCGGCTTGCATCAATTTTTAGATCATTTTCAAACGAGCAATAATGAAATTGGCCAAACCATTTTCAATACCTATTTTGATCTAAAGCCAGTTACCTAAAAAGGCTTCTCAAGAATTTATTGTAATATTGCGCACATTTTTTGTTGACTTATGACTTTTTGCTTAGGTATCACCGTTAAAGAAGGACTTATTGCCATCGCTGACACCCGCATCACCGCGGGAAATGAGATGTATTCCAATAAAAAAATCTCCATTCACGAAATCAATAAGCATAGCCTATTCATCATGACCGCTGGATTACGTTCCGTGCGCGATAAAGCCGTTACGTATTTTAACCAAGCCGTAACTGAGGAAGAAGATTCCTACGACTATATGTTTCAAGCCGCAACGGCCTTTGGTCAAATGCTCAAAAAAGTAGCTGCCGAAGACCGCGAAACGCTAGAAAAAGAAGGCTATCAATTTAACCTGCATGCGATCGTTGGAGGCCAAATGCCCAAAGATGCCGAACATAAATTGTTTTTAATTTTTCCGGAGGGCAATTGGATCGAAATCAATGATGGCCTTAAATATCAAATCATCGGGAATTCCAATTATGGCAAACCCCTATTAAACCGAAATCTGAGCCACGAAACATCCCTCAAAGATGCGTTAAAGATGGGCTTTTTATCCTTCGATGCGACACAAGTCAGCACGAACGACGTGGATTATCCGATCGACGTGGTCGTTTACGAGAAAGGAAGTTTTAAAGCCAAAGAAATTCGGCTTCACAAGGAAGACATGCAAACAATTTCAGACGAGTGGAACATTGCCCTTCGTAAATCCCTCGCAAGCATCGATGAGGATTGGATGAAAAATTTGATTTCCTTTCCGAGCCCAGCCACCGAATGATCGCAAAAATCAAACATCATTTAACGTATCAATATAGCGAACCGGTGTATTTGGAACCCCATGTCTTGTACGTGCATCCAAGAAAAAGCTCCTTATTAACCGTTACCGAATTTTCCTTGCGTATTCAGCCTGAACCGGTCCAAATATCCAAGAACTTGGATCCCGAGGGGAATATCCAAAACATCTTGTTCTTCAAGGAACCTACGGACCATTTATCCATTCAAGTACATGCGCTTGTAGAAACCACGGAATTTAACCCCTTTGATTTCGTCTACTTTCCATTTGAAAGCAAAAGACTTCCGATGGTTTATTCGAATTCGTATCAAAAAACCCTCAGTCCCTATTTAGGACTAGATGGGGTAAGTTCGACAGTGGAACAGGTCGCCCGACAAATTGCCTCGCAAGTCAAATGGAACACATCCGAGTTTTTGAGTGCCTTAAATGAATTTATTTTCAAGAATTTCGCCTACGAAATCCGAGAAGAAGGGGCTCCAAATTCACCTGAATTTACGCTGAGCACACGAAAAGGAACTTGTCGGGATTATGCTGTTTTATTCTCAGCGATGTGTCGAGCTATGGGCCTTGCCACCCGCTTTGTAAGTGGCTATTACACGGGTATCGCGCCGGTGGATGTTCCGAATCAAACACATCATTTGCATGCTTGGGTGGAAGTTTATTTGCCAGGGGGCGGTTGGCGCGGCTATGATCCTACCCAGCATGAAGTAGTGGCAGGCAATCATATCCCTTTAGCAGCTTCCTGTCTTCCTGAAGAAATCACACCGGTATTTGGCACCTATCGCGGACGTGCGACATCTCATTTAATCACAGATGTTCGGATAGATCGCTTGTAATTAACCAACGAGCAATTGGGCCAATAAATAATCAGCCACCAATATCGCAATACAGGAATTTGTTACTGCCGCAGTACTCGATTTGCCCACTTCATAGGCTCCTCCGCTCGTATAAAATCCTTGAAAAGACGAAATCGTGACTACTATAAAAGCG
>CANHCG010000178.1 GCA_947459055.1 Cytophagaceae bacterium
GACTCCGTCTGAGCTAATTTTTTTTGACTCAAAAAATATTGATAAACCATAGGACTTAGGAAGGAAGCAAAGCCAAAAGTCAACTGCCCCATCACCGAATAAAATGCATAATGTTCCTCGCCACCCGCAGTCCGGAGGAGTGGATTAATGACCACTTGCAACATCGCCATGCCGCAACCAATCAGAAATAACGATAATATAGCCGATAAATAGTTCGGGAAAATGACCATTAACATCGAACCCAAACAGGCCAATCCAAACGCAAAAACCATCACCTTTTTCTCCTGATAGATCTCCAAAAACATCCCCGCCGGAATGGACATAATCCCATAAGCAATGAAAAAAGCAAATGGGAGCAAGGCTACTAGCGTGAGGTTTAAGTGGAATCCTTGAATGATATCCGGAATTAGCGGACCCATGATGTTCGATAAAAAGGATATCACAAAAAAGGTCAACATGATCAAGAAAACGAGGTAAGGACTTTTTTGCATGTGTTAAATAGGTTTTTGTGGATGTAAAAATAGAAGAAAGGATGAGAATTGCTTACAGAATTGGAAATTTACTGTGAATTGGCTAACATTGATTTTTAAACCTGTGATACTATGAAATCAATTATTACCCTTGTATTAATGCTATTTACGTATAGCCTTTCAGCTCAAACGAAGCCCTTGCGAATCATGTTCATTGGTGCTCATCCGGACGATTGCGACATCAAAGGCGGCGGAACGGCAGCCTTATTTGTGGAATTGGGGCATCAGGTCAAATTTTTGTCGGTCACCAATGGAGATGCAGGACATCAGTCGCAAGGCGGGGGGATGTTAGCCAAACGCCGAATCGCCGAAACAAAGGAGGTAGCCAAGCGCCTCGGTGTTTCCTACGATGTGTTGGATAATCATGATGGGGAATTATTGCCCACTTTGGACATTCGCCTACAGATTATTCGGAAAATTCGAGAATGGAAAGCGGACGTCGTGATTGCCCCGCGGTCAAATGATTACCATCCTGACCATCGGTATACAGGCGTATTAGTGCAGGATGCAGCTTTTATGGTCGGGGTGCCGAATGTAGCCCCGGATGTGGAGCCATTGCGTAAAAATCCAGTTTTCTTATATTTTCAAGATAATTTCAAAAAGCCAAATCCATTTCAACCAGATATTGCCGTGGACATCACAACCGTGATAGATAAAAAATTAGCGGGTTTGGATGCGCATCAATCGCAGTTCTATGAGTGGTTGCCCTGGATCGGAAATTATGAGGAAGAAGTTCCCAAAGACCCTGCAAAACACAAGGCTTATTTATTGCAAAAACGAGTAAGCAAGCCAAATCCAGATGTACAGAAAAGCTTAGAGAAATGGTATGGTTCGGCGCGCGCGGCGAAGGTGCTTTATGCGGAGGCTTTTGAGATTTGTGAATATGGATCTCAGCCAACGGAAGCGGATATTCGGGCGCTATTTCCTATGTTGAAGGGGAATTAGTTGAATTCAAAAAAATAGACTTTAATTATTTGTTGGGACTACTTAATTGTTAAATAGTGTCGTAATCTCTGCTTGTGAAAGGGCCCTGTTGTAGATTCTAAATTCATCGATTAATCCATTGAAATACTCTGTAATACCTGAGGATGGCGGCTGATTTACACGACATCCAAGCGACATAATTGTCGGATTTATTGAAAGTTTTGCTGTAGTATGATCCCAAGTAAACCGCAATGCACCATTAATATAATATCTTTCGATACTTCCATCGTAGGTGATTACCAAATGAGTCCAAACGTTTGGATAAGGTCCTGTACTAATATCCTTATCTAAATTCCAATGGTAATGATTAAATCCGATGTTTGAAATGGTTTTAATATAATTGGAGGTGAAGTTGGTATTTGAACTGCCATAACCACCTAGTGCAGCATTCATTTTCCAATTGTTTGAAAAAAACCAAAAGGACATGGTGTAAGGCGAGTTGCCTGAAGGTAAATTGACTGGATTTGCTAATAATAAATATGTGTTAGTTCCGTTAAACGAGGCGGCCGTGTTTTTTACCGCTGTCCTTCCTGGAGCAAAGGTAGGATTTCCATTTAAGTTATTTTTTGAATTACTTACATCTGCCGAATTTCCGTTCATTGGAAAGTACCCAACTAGACCGCTCGTTAGACTTACCTCTTGAATAGCTGAAGTAAAGTTTACTTCGGGACCGTAATAATAGGTATTATTGAATTTGCCAAATGCCCGGGCATAATATTTAGTATTCGGAATCAAATCTTTTAATACTATTTCTCCAGACGCTGTAAGAGAAATAGAAATCGATTGATTGTCTGGGGTTGGGTTCGGATTTAAACCCCAACAAATACCTTTCTCTTGCAAGGTATAATTCGATGATGTTGAATTAATTTGAACCCCTGATGAGGCAGAGGTTCCTATTATTTTGCTAACTTCAATAGTTGCAATGTCAGGAAAATTACCTTTGCCTACCGGCACAGCAGGGTCCTTTTCACATGAAATACATAGTAATAAAACTATGATGGAAATGTATATTTTCATCTTTAAAAATTAAAACCTATTCCCGCCCAAGCATCAGAGAAGGCTTTCGATTCAGGAGCTTTAAATAAACCTAAATAATTAAATCCTGCAGAAAGATGAATTCGGCGAATTAATAAATTAAATCCCGTTTCAAATTCAATTCCATTTTGACTTAAAACTGTGTTTTTAGTCCAATCTGTTCCGTTTTTGGTCCATTTGATATCATATTTGTCAATTCCCCAAAATACATTTCGCGTACCATATCCAAGCCCAGCTCGTAAGTACAAATATTCTTTTATCCCAAATAAAAAGGAAGGGATAATGGCCATTCGATTTGTTGTGGTTTGGTCATTGAATTTGTAAAAAACGTTAGCTGGCAAATTACTTATTTCCGAATTATTCGATACCAAATTTGTAGATGGCGTGTTGGAAATGGCATATTTTAAAGTTAAAGCATATCCAATTCGTTGTTTAATTATACCCATTTGAAGGCCAAAAGTTTGAGAACTTTGTTGCCCTCCAATATCGATTGGATTTACACCCACTGCGACAAATTTGGTATCGGTTTCGAAATCATCCATTGAAAATTGAATTTTCGAGAATTCTTTTGGAATGAAGGCTAATTTACTTTCCTTTTTTGCATTAGATAATTCATTCTTCGCCAGGCTTGAAGTATCAACTTGCCGACTAGGTTTTGAAACTTTTAACCCTTGAAAAGAAATTTCTACTTCATATTCATGAGGCGGTAATTTCAAAGATTTAATATCAATTTGAAAATTCTGGTTAAATCCCGGTTTAACTCCCATTAAATTCATTCCATAAACACTGGCTTGAGGAACCGGTTTTCGAAGACCTCGCGGAAAGGCATTTAAAAAGATTGATAAATCATAGCTTTGACTTGCTGGAGCATCTAAATCAAAAGAGACCTCTAATCGATGTAATTCTGCAACATAACCCACGTTGATGTTAGAAATTTCTTGACCAAATAAGGTCTGTAATCCTCCTACCATCAGGAAAATAAAAATTAAAAATCTGCCAATAAACGGATTCGGTTTGAATTTCATTTAAATGGAATTATTACTTATTGAGCTTTTGGGATGACAACTCGTTCGGTCCGAATTTTAGCACCTAATACGTTGATGCTAGCATCTGCTGATTGTGTCCAAAGGCCTAATTGATTATTTATTAGGTATTTAGGGCTTGAGAATATGTCAACATCAGAATTATTTTTGATTAATTGATAGTTCATCTCATGCATCAAATTAGATACGGCAATATTTCTCCAAGTAATGTTATTCAGTGCGCCCGATACCGGTAATGCTAAAATACAAGCTAGTCCTAAATCAAGCTTGTATTTATATGGGTTTTTTGGCGTATCAAATCCGATTAAATCTTGCAAACCATATCCCGCTGCAAGGGTTGAACCAGCTAATGTCAAAATCGGCAAAATTCTGGGTACTCGACCCAAAGCGACCCCATTAAATCTGAAAATAAATCCCGATTTACCCTTTGATTCATTACTTTTCATATAAGGAATTCCAAAGAATGCATTTCCTTTACCTGATACTTCAGGTAATCGTTTGATATCATATTCCGAAGAATTTCTATTGAGGGAAATATCTGCAAATCCTCCTGTTCCCGTAACCGTTTGGTGGTTGCAAGAACTAAGTCCTATCGAAAGGGCAATGAAAAAAAGGAAAATTTTTGATGGAAGTAATGATTTTTTCATGTGTTTAAAACTAGAATTGCTTTGCAAAATAAAACATGTTATGAATTTTTTCAGAAAATATTTATTAAACGGTCAAGAGGTCGGCAGGACGACGTTTAATTTCCATAGAGTTCCACCGCCCTTTCCAATCTCCCCCGCATCTTATCCCGCAGAGCTAGCGGCTCCGCCACTTGAATTTCATTCGCAAAACGCATGAGAAATCCTTCCAATTCTTGGTTAATTTCCATGTGCAATCCCACCGAAAGCCCGTCCATCTCCTGAGATGCATGAATCGGATATTTTTGGATGTATTGCCTGAGCCAAGGGGCCTCTGGACTTATTTCTAACCTCAAATGAACTTTTTGAACCGGTGTCTGACCATGCGTATTTCGAAAAATACCTAGGACATCTTTAAAAAAGTCGGCGGGATTAAATCCCTCCGGAATGCGGATATTGGCAATACCTATTTCTTGGATGGATTCGATCCGATCGAGCGCGTAAATCCAACAATCCTCCAAACGCGGACGTATCACCCCCGTCATCTCCTCCACTCGATAGAATAATAAATACCAACCGGTATACCAAC
>CANHCG010000179.1 GCA_947459055.1 Cytophagaceae bacterium
AATGGTTCGAACCATTCACATTTGGATTTAGGAAATTTTGAAATGGATGCGGGCGGTGTGCGATGGGCCAAAGACCTAGGCTCAGATGATTATAATTTGGAGGGTTATTGGACAATGGGTGTAAATGGCAAACGTTGGACTTATTATCGACTAGGTTCGCTGAGTCACAATGTTCCGGTGCTAGGAAATAAAAATCAATATGAACTAGCTAAGGCCAAATTCAGTTCGACCCAATTAAATGTCAACGAGCCCTCCGCCACCCTAGATCTCACCGAGGCCTACAAAGATTTTTCTTCCAATAGTTCACGAAAAATCAGCTTATTAAATAATCGAAAAGACGTGCTCATCGAAGATAATTTTACCTTGAAATCCAGCACAGAGGTTCTTTGGGGAATGACTACCGACCAAGCCATCGAACTACAACCCTCTGGCAAAGCCATTTTACGCAATTCGCTCATTACCACCAAAAGTCTAGAAGCTGAAATCATTAGTCCAAGTAATGCCAAATTTAGCATTGAATCCGCTGGCCGAACGGCACCTGAAAAACTTAATACTGCGAGTCGCCGACTCGTCCTTCGCCTTCCCAATCAAAGTGGGAAAGTTAATATTCAAATCAAACTAAGCCCGAAAGGCTAAACCTACCTATGAAAAAAAACCTGCTGTTTATTATCCTTTTTGCGACTAACTTGGCCTATGCCCAAATAACACCTCGCAATTTCCTTGGAAAAGCATTTTCGAAAGAGATGGTCCAACAAGCCCTCGTTCCCCAAAAAGACTATGCCCCCTATCCCAAAACCCGTGAAGCATGGCTCGCGATTATCCCCGCAAAAGAACAAGCGGAACAGATCCAGCGGGCGGAACGCCTATTAAAATTACCTATCCCTGTTTTGGACGCGACGCTCCTCATGGAATATGTACGTTCAGGAGACCGAGAGGAACATAGCAAGGTGTCCTTTGGCAAACGCAATAACCTCATGGATTTAGTCATGGCGGAAACCTTGGAAGACAAGGGTCGCTTCACCGAAAAAATCATGAATTATGTTTGGAATATTTGCGAGGAGACCTATTGGGGTGTTCCGGCGCATTTATCGGTCCAAAAAGCGCGTAGTGGCATGCCCGATGTGGAAGATCCTACGGTCGATTTGTTTGGTGCCGAAACTGCGGCAAGCCTAGCTTTGACAGATTATTTCGTAGGTGCGAAACTTGACAAAATCTCTAAACTTCTTCGCCCAAGAATTTATTATGAGGTTAATAAGAAAATTTTAGTTCCGATTTTAGACCAAAAACGCTACAGTTGGCTCAGTAAAACCAATGCCGTTAATAACTGGAATCCTTGGATTATTTCCAACGTGATGCTGGCTAACCTCTTATTGGAAAAAAATGAAACGACTCGCTTATCCCACTTATACACCCACATGAATTATTTGGATTTATATTTCAATGGCTTAGGGGATGATGCGGGTTGCGATGAAGGTCCTTCTTACTGGTTTGCTGCGGGTGCCAGTGCCTTCGATGCATTGCAAGTACTCGCCTCCGCTACGGGGGATAAATGCCAAATCTACCAAGAGCCCTTCATTCAAAAAATGGCCTCTTATGTCTATAAAATGCATATATCCAATGACTATTTCGTGAATTTTGCAGATGCTGACCCAACTCTAAAACCAGATGGCATCATGTTATATCGCTTTGGAAAGGCGCTAAATGATGCGCCATTGATGGCGTTTGGGCAGTGGGCGAACCAACAATTTGATCCCACCATCAGCATCGGAGGGCATCAAAAGCACCGACATTTATGGAATTTAATGGCCTATGCCAATATGCCAAAGGAAAAAGTTCCTTATCCAAACCTAGGCGACTATTGGTTCCAAGACATCCAGGTTATCACTTCTCGCAAGGGCAGTCAATTTTTCGCAGCCCATGGCGGTCATAATGCGGAAAGCCATAATCACAATGACATTGGCGATTTTGTCTATTACGACAAAGGAGAACCCGTAATTATCGATGCCGGTCGAGGAAATTACACATCGCGTACCTTCTCAGCGCAGCGCTATTCCCTTTGGTTTACGCAGTCGGAATACCATAATTTACCACTCATTAATGGCCTAGGACAAAAAGCGGGTAGATCCTTTGAAGCCACGGCAGTTCAATCGAACATGTCGGACAAAGCCTCTGGAATTACGTTGGATTTAGCCAAAGCCTATCCTGCCGAAGCAGGCATCAAAACCTGGAAACGCAGTTTGCAATTTAACAAGGTGAAAAACCAAGTGGAATTGAAAGATCAATATGAATTGAGCACGTTGACACAGCCGGTCCAACAAGCCTTCATGACCCTCTGCACCATCGACACCAGTACACCAGGAAAATTAGGCCTAAAAACCTCAACCGGAGATGCCCATGAAATTCAATACGATGCAAAAAAATGGACCGTGGCAATCGACTTACCTTCCACCGAAGGACCTGAATACCGAAGCTTTAAAACGAAATGGGCGAATCGGCCAGTCCAACGAATCATTTTTACATCCAAAGATTCCGCTACGAAAGGAAATTATCAATTTATCATAAAATAAATTTAAAGATTGATTAAACGGAAAGCCTGCTAGGAGTCATTAGCAGGCTTTTCTTATTTAAATCCAATTTCAACATTGTTTTTTAAAGAAATTGGATCAAAAGCTATCCTACCTAAAATGTTGAAAAATGGTAGTTCATTGCCGATAAATAAAAAATGTAAACGTTTCCGTTAACGTTTACGGAAAATTAAAATCAATCAAAAATAGCTTAAACCAACATTTTTTGGTATAATTTATAGAACAAAGCCTATAGCTAAGGTCAGGTTCAATAAACCCTTTCAAGAAAAAATTACATTTAACAATTACCATTTTATGAAAAAAAATCTATCAAATTGGAGTCGAACACTGCTCGTTGGAGTCCTCTCTTGCACAAGTGCTTGGTGGCCTTCCGTGGTCCAAGCAGCGCCGGCTCATAATCATTATGTACAAGTGGCGCCACAGAAAATTAGTGGAACCGTCACGGATGAAAATAATGTAGGCATGCCGGGTGTTACCATCGCCAAAAAGGGAAGTACTGCCGGAACAAACTCGGATGCGAATGGAAAGTTCAGTATCGAGGTGAATGCAGGTGATGTACTTGTATTTTCGTTTGTAGGTTATAAGAACCAAGAAATTAAAATAGGAGCTCAATCCATTTTAAATGTGCAATTAGCTCCGGACAATAAGGCTTTAGAGGAAGTTGTGGTAACAGGATATGGGGTTCAAAAGAAAGTTGATTTCTTAGGTTCCGCTACCTCCATCAAAGCTGCGACGATCCAAGAGATGCCAGTAACGTCCGTTGAAAGTGCCATGCAAGGCCGTATGACGGGGGTACAAGTACAACAAAGTTCCGGCCAGCCCGGCGCAGGTATTTCCATTCGTGTTCGTGGGGTAACCTCCATTGCAGGGGGTAATGAGCCCTTATTCGTAATCGATGGTGTACCACAATACAATAATGACAACCGTGCCATGAATGGAATGGCCTCCTTTAATGCGAATGATATCGAAAGCATCGAGGTGTTAAAAGATGCCTCGGCAACAGCCATTTATGGTTCAAGAGGTGCGAACGGCGTTGTGCAAATCATTACCAAAAGTGGTAAAGCTGGTAAAAATCAGGTAAGCTATGAGTCGGCCTATACACACCAACAAGTTCAAAAGAAATTAAATCTTATGACCGGTGTTCAAATGCTCGATTTCTTTAAACAATATTATACCAATTCAGGTCTTGCCATTCCTGCTGAAATTAGTAATGCGAAAAATGCAGAGACTAACTGGCAAGACCAGGTTATGCGTACAGCTTTGCAACAAAATCACACCCTTAGTTTTTCAGGTGGTACCGATAAAACCCAATATTATGTATCTGGGAATTATTTAACCCAACCTGGTATCATCGTAGGTTCTGATTTTTACAGAGGTTCTCTCCGTTTTAACTTAACAACAAAAGTAAACGAACGCGTAAGCCTTCGTACCTACATGACCACGTCGAAAACAGTATCCAATGGATTCTCTTCTTCGGATAACTCCCCTACCCGCTACATGGGTAAAAATGGGGTGGGTGCCATGGTGATGGCTTCGCCAACGACTCCTGTCTATAATCCAGACGGATCCTATGGAAACCCAAGACCTTTCTCCTTCAGTGGAATCGACGTAGAAAACCCAATGGCTTTCACGCGTGAATCTTTAGACCGCAATACAGTGATGCGCTTTCAAGGTGGAATGGATTTTAACGTAACCTTAGCTAAAGGTTTAATTAATACCACTCGTTTAGGCGTCGATTATTTCAATGCTCGTGCGGATCTATATTTCCCAATTGTATTAGCACAATTAAGCTCCGGCGTGGGAATTGGTCAATTGTCAACGACTGCCGCTACCAATATGGTTGCTGAAGACTTTTTGGAATACAAAAAAATGTTCGGCAAGCTTTCATTTGAAGGAATTGCCGGTGTATCCGTTCAATCGTCCTCTTCTGAAATCATCCAGTTATTAGGTTCCAAATATATTTCGGATGACTTGAAAAACTATAGCTTCTCAGCTGCAGGTAGTGTGTCTAAGCCCGTTACCGATATCATTGAAAATCGCTTAATTTCAGCATTTGGACGTCTTCGTTTGAGCTACATGGATCGCTATTTATTCTCGGCAAGTTTACGTCAAGACGGTTCTTCCGTATTTAGTAAAAACAAAAAATATGCGGTATTCCCATCGGTAGGTTTTGCTTGGCGTGCCTCGGAGGAAACGTTTATTAAGGACTTA
>CANHCG010000180.1 GCA_947459055.1 Cytophagaceae bacterium
AATTGAATAAAATTCAAAAGCCGATTTTATGGCCTGAAGAAAAGGTGAAAAAACCAGCCCAATTGAAGGATTTGGCATTTTACTCGGTGGGTCAATTGGGCTATTTGCTTAAAACTCGGCAAGTCACCTCCATCGAATTAACCCAGTTGTTCATCCAACGCATCCAGGAGTTCGGGCCCCAACTCCAATGTGTGATTTCTATCACCGAGGACCTAGCGATCCAACAAGCCAAAAAGGCCGACCAAGAAATTAAACAAGGCAAATACAAAGGACCCTTGCACGGAATTCCCTATGGCCTTAAGGACCTTTTCGCCGTCAAAGGCACCAAAACCACCTGGGGCGCCGCCCCGTTTAAGGACCAAGAAATTCGAGAGGACGCTTATGTATACCAACGACTTCGTGAAGCAGGCGCCGTCTTAGTCGCTAAATTCACCCTCGGGGCACTCGCCATGGGCGATTATTGGTACGGCGGCCGCACGAAAAACCCTTGGAATCTCGCTTATGGATCTTCTGGTTCCTCCGCCGGTTCCGCCTCCGCTACTGTGGCGGGATTAGTACCTTTTGCGATTGGTACCGAAACATGGGGCAGTATTGTATCACCCTCGACAACCTGTGGTGCGACAGGTTTGCGGCCAACTTTTGGTCGTGTCAGCCGCTCAGGTGCCATGGCCTTAAGTTATAGTTTAGATAAAATTGGGCCTATTTGTCGGTCTGCTTCGGACGCAGCTTTGGTATTTCAGGCCATCCATGGAACTGATGGAAAGGATTTAGCGGCAGTTCAATTGCCCTTTAATTATTCGGCGAGCCAACCGATTAAAAAACTGAAAATCGGCTATGCCAAAAACTATTTTGACAAAATTACCGATACAACTCGCAACGAATGGAAGGTTTTACAAGCCTTTAAGAAGAGCGGAGTTGAATTAATTCCCGTTGATTTTCCGGACGAAAAAGTCTATCCAGTGAACTTGATGGACATTATTATCGGTGCGGAATGTGCTGCACAATTTGATGATTTGACCCGGCTGAACATCGACGACCAATTAACCAGACAAGGTAAAAACGACTGGCCAAACCAATTTCGCACCTCCCGTTTTACCCCCGCCGTCGAATACATAAATGCTCAACGCCACCGCTATCTCTTGATGCAAGGCGTAAATGATGTGATGACTAAATTCGATGCGATCATTTGTCCTTCTCGGGGAGGTGGAAACCAGTCGGCGATTACCAACCTTACTGGGCATCCTGTCGTGTGCGTCCCGACGGGCTTTGATGCGAAATCAAATCTCCCAACGGGCATTTCCTTTGTCGGAAATCTCTACGATGAAGGAACTATTTTACGCATCGCCGCCTATTACCAAGCGATGACCCCTCATGAAGAAAAACACCCGCAATGGTTAGTGGCACAATGAAAAAGCTGAACATCTATTTTTTATTTCTTTGTTTGTTCCCGCTTTGTTGTCTCGCCCAGCGACCAGCGCAGGGCCCCATGACTTCTTCGGTTTTCAAACCCTTGGAACTTGGCTATCGCTTAGTTTGGGAGGATGAATTCTTGGGTATTCAATTGGATACCACCAAATGGAAACCACGGGGATTAGGAAAACGAGCACTTGGCTATGTTTCCAAAGAAGCCATTCGCGTCGAAAATGGGCTATTGAAGCTCCAAGCATTAAAACGAAATGATTCTATTTTGATTTCTGCCGTCGGTACGCAAGACCTTTTTATGCCCCGCTATGGCTATTTTGAATGCCGGGCCCAATTGCAAAAATCCCCGGGTGTTTGGGGTGCATTTTGGTTACAATCACCTCGATTATCCGAGGGCTCCGACCCTCAGGTCTATGGCGCCGAAGTAGATATTATGGAGTTTTTTAAAAAACTAGGTAAGGATATTGTCTCCCACAATGTGCATTGGGGCCCCTATGGGGCAGGGCAGCAAAGCACGCGTGGCATGCAAAGTTACTTGCAAGGTGTCAGTGAAGGCTTTCATACCTTTGGCCTCGAATGGACAGAAGATAAATATGCTTTTTTTGTGGATGGCTTAAAATTCTATGAAGTTCAAGCCGGGGTTTCTCGCATTCCAGAATACCTGATTTTAAGTATGGAAATACCAAATGTATTGGCAGATCTGAGTAAAACGGTTTATCCAGATGAGTTTTTGGTAGACTATGTTAAAGTCTACCAAAAACCCTAAGGCTATTTAACTACCCAATGGTAAACCCCCGAACCTAATTCGACTTGAAGGCCTGTAGGCGTTGTGGAAGCCTTTACAACTTTCCCTCCTTCTTTTATTTGTGCACCCGCTGGTGCGAGAATTCGAACTTGTGCACTAGTGTTGGCCGGTATTTGGAAATGATAGGTTACTTGATTCCCCTCCTTTTTCCATTCGCTGCCAATTTTTCCGTACATGGTTTCGACAAATCCTTTGGCAAACGTAATTTTTCCGGAAGGATCCGGGCTAGGTTGTAAGATGAAATGCTTAAATCCTGGCGAGTTTTCATCCCGCTGAATACCCAGCGAACGGGTATACATCCAGCCAGCTACTGCCCCAAATGAATAATGATTGAAGGAATTCATACTATTATTTCCTCCAAAGCCATTCTCAATCGTGTAAGAATTTAGTCGTTCCCAAATGGTCGTAGCGCCATTGGCTACCGAATACAACCAGGAAGGGTAAGTTTTTTGGGTTAGTAGGCCGTAGGCGACCTCATGTTGGCCATTTGCCGACAACGCCTCGCTAATATGTGCCGTTCCAATAAATCCTGTCATTAAGGAATAGGGTGGTCTAGCGATGCCTTCGTCATCTTTGCTCGAGCGCTTGATGGCGTCCACCAAATATTGAACGGCCGTTGCATTATTTTGAGCATCGATTATCCCTAATCCCAAGGGTATCGCATAAGATGCCTGTGTATCCATCACTTGTCCTTTGTCAGAAGGTGCCGGGTTCGCCGAAGGTGCCGGAGCTGCGCCTGGAGGGCCCATGCGGGCTGCGCGGACACCGGATTTGACTACTTTGTGACTATTGGGATCGATATAAATTTGATTGATCAATTTTTTCTTGGCTTCAAATTGCGAAGTATATTGACTTGCGTCGGATACATTTCCTAATATCTTGGCCACTTTTGACATTATTTGCAGCGAATAAGCCTGATAGCTCATCCAGAACAATGTATTGTCGTTTTTATTTCCCTCTGGGCTTAACCAATCTCCCAAAGGTCCTTCATTCAGAATGCCATTGGCAGGATCTACTTTACTATCCAAGAAACTCATATAGCGCTTCATGGCTTCATAATGTTCTGCAAGCATCGCCTTGTCTCCATATTGTAGATAGCTCTCCCATGGAATGACAATTCCGGCTGTTCCCCAAAGCGTTCCTCCGAATCCGCCACCCATCGGGGCTACGTCGGTGAATCGCCCATCTGCGCGTTGGACATCTCGCATGCCTAATAAATGTCTCCGCATGAAATTGTTTACAGGGGCCATCATGGTGGCAGTTTTGGAGAAGACGTTAATATCGCCACTCCAGCCCATGCGTTCGTTGCGGGCAGGGGTGTCGGTTGGGATCGACAGAAAATTTCCCCGCATGGAATAAGTGATATTATTCCATAATTTATTGACCAAAGGATCCGAACTGGTGTATTCCGAACTGATACGGCTGATGGAGGAGAGGACCATACCTGCTACTTGGCTCAATGCCGGTGCTTGGTCGATACCGGTAATTTCCAAAAAGCGATAGCCATGGAATGTAAAGCGAGGTTGGATATATTCATCACCTCCTTTTAAAATGTAGATATCCTGTGCGAGAGCTGCACGGATATTTTCGATCATGATCATATCCTTTTGGCCTGCGTATTCGGGTAAATTAGGGTACAACACCTCGGCAAAGCGTAACGTAATTTGTTTACCCGCTTGGCCGTTTTTGATGAAAATTTTCGGGAAGCCGACCATATTTTGGCCCATGTCGTAAACGAAAACCCCTTGGCGTGGTTCGGTCATAGATTGCGCTTGGCGAATTTCACGAACTTGTACGCGATCATCTAATTGGCCCACCAAAGCCATTCCGTCGTATTTCAGTGCATTAGGGACATTGCCGACAAAAGCCGTTCCTTCTAGGGCGATTTTTTCGGCGGCTTTCCAGCCATTGGCTTTGAAGTTGGGGTTCGCCCAACCAGCCACTGCCGCTTCCTTTTGTGCATCATAGACCTCGCCTTGGAAGAAACTTCCGTAGCGGATGGGGCCGTCATTGAAGTAAGACCATTTGTCGGGCTGGGTCGTGATAATTTGTTCGGTACCGTCGGTGTATTGAATGATTAATTGTGCCAACAAGGATTGTCGATCCCCAAAAAAGTTCCAATTATCCCCCGTAAATGTAATGTTTCCACTCCACCAACCCTCGCTTAACCATGCGCCCCAGGCATTTTGGCCTGTTTTTACTAAAGAGGTGACATCAAAGGTTTGGTATTGATGGGTCTTATTGTATTGCGTAAGACCTGGGTTGAAATAATCTTTCCCGACCCGCTGGCCGTTTAGATATAATTCATAAATACCTCGAGCAGTGGCATATATCCGGGCATTTTTGATGGTTTTCCCGGTTGTTGTAAATTCCGTGCGAAGCATGGGCGCCGCGAATCGACTCGGATTGGCGGTCACAAAAGAGCCATTTTCAGCCCCGGAAACAGTAAATCCTTTGCCGTCCCAACTAACATTTGTCTGTGAAAATTGACTAGGATTCTCGCTCGCTGAAAAGAGGGCATTGCTAGGGTAACGAAAATTACGGATGATGACA
>CANHCG010000181.1 GCA_947459055.1 Cytophagaceae bacterium
TACAAAAAATTGTCCGATGGATAATTTAGTCCGGAGGCATAAGGCGGGTAAAAGTCCGACGGATGAGTTGGTTCAGAGGCATGAGGCGAATAATAGTCCGACAGCTGATTTAGTTCGGAGGCAATAAGCGGATAATTGTCCGACGGCTTATTTAGTTAGGAACCAGCAAAACTGATTAATAACTACATATTTTAGAAATTTACATCCGATATAATTAACGGGATAATAACAGTTGGCTCTGAACTATTAATTTAGATATAGGACTTAAGACTTTATATTTCGGACTTATAACTCCCCTATCTTCAAATATCTCGCAAAAAATTCATAGGTACGTAACATTTGATCTATTCGTTGCCGATTATTGCCTGAGCGAGTTAATTCATGCGTAGCAGCCGGGTGACGTACATATTCAACGTCCCTACCTAACACTTTCAAACTCTTATACAACATCTCACTTTGAATTACGCCCGTGCGTAAATCATTCTCTCCATGAAATATAATCAATGGCGTCTTAATATTTTGGACATAAGAATAAGGCGATTCTCGATCTAAAATAGCCTTCGTAGCCTTTTCCCATGGATAGCCACCAAAATAATTAGGCACCAAGCGCCATGCATTTCCCTCTCCCATGAAGGTACTTAATTCATATACACCACGTTGGGCACATGCTACCTTAAATCGATTCGTGTGTCCCACAATCCAAGAAACCAAATAACCTGCATATGATCCTCCAGTAACCGCTAATTGGGTCGTGTCAGCCCATCCTTCGGCAATAGCTAAATCCAATGCTTTCATCACATCTGCCGTTGGACCAGCTCCCCAATCCTTCACATTTGACGCTAAAAAATCACTACCATAGCCACCTGAGCCCCTTGGGTTTGCATAAACGACACCCATTCCTTTTGCCGCATAATATTGAAATTCGTGCCACATACTCGCTTCACCAGTTCCCCACATCGCAGAAGGTCCTCCATGAATCTCAAGTACCATGGGGTATTTTTTCCCCGCCTGAAAATTCGTAGGTTTCATCACCCAATAATCTACCTTTAGTCCTTTTGAGTTCGTAAATGTATGTTTTGCTGGCTTAACAATTTGTTTAGAAGCCAACCAATCTAGGTTTAATGAAGACCAAATTCGTTCTGATTCTCCTATTTTTTGATAAATCTCGGAAGGATTATCGATACATGTTTTGGTATAAATAAACCCATTTTTAGTCACATCGAATCCTAAAATGCCATCTGTATGACTCGTCAATTGTTTAACCTGATTCGTAGCGATTTCATACGAAAAAATGGGTGCTCCACCTTGATCCTGCGCTGTAAAATAAAGTATCTTTTCATCTGAAGACCATTTGATTTGAGTAATCACACGATCAAATGGCACTTTTATCAACGAACTAGGCTGTTGCAAGGAAATTATTTGTAAAGATGCATTTTGAACTCCCAAGGATTTGGATTCTTGAAAAACCAACCATTTTTCAGATGGAGACAAGGCCAAATTCGACATACGATATCCCTTTTTCTGATAAATAGCCTTTGGACCATTTGCTGAACTAAATCCAATATAGGAATCCAAAACTTTATCTGGATGGCTCAGTGAATCCGCAGGAATTACCGCATAAATTCCAGAGGAACTAATTTCAAAATCTGACCACCGTTGATAAGGATTATTAACTAGAACCGCTTTCCCTCCCGATAAATTTATTTTAAATAAGGCAGGCAAAGGGAATTCTGAGGTCGTAGTACTTTCCTCTTGAAAATTCAAGCGATTTATCACCTTAGCTTTTTTATCCAACTCATTTTGTGCTAAATAGGCACGTACTTCGTCGATTGATCCATTCGGATTCAACTTTGCCTTTTTGGTGACCAATTGGCTAAAACCAGCTTTTTCGACCGTCCATGAAGGCCTTAAACCTCGTTTGTTATAGACAGAATCAATTAAATAATCTCGAAAAGTAAAGGTTGTTTGAAAGTAAATTTCTTTACCTGTTGCATCCCAAATAGGATTTGCCACAGAAAAAGGCATATTGGTAATTGCCTGCGGTTCCCCTCCAGCTAAATCCAACACATACACTTGAGACTTAGCACCTATATCTCGCGTAAAAGCTATTTTGGTTCCATCTGGACTCCAAGTTGGCGATGATATGGAATACCTTCCTGAGGTCAATACTCGCGTCCCTCCACTAGAAAAATCACCGATGTACAAATGGGTTTGATACATATAATCGGCTTTTTTATCTGGATCATCGACGATGGAAGTGACCGTGTAAATAAATTGATTCCCATTAGGTGACACGATTGGTTTACCCGCCGTTTTGATTTTTAGTAAATCAGTTACCTGTATTTTTTCTTTAGGATTTTGTGAAAATGCAGAAAAGACAATTAGTATGAATAAAAGATGTTTCATAGATGAAATGTGTTGGTATAAAAAATGCTCAGCACCCGAAGACACTGAGCATAAAAATACGAGTTAATTCGATTAAATCAATTTCAAAATTTCTTCCCCAATCGCATTCGTACCTAAGATCATAGCCTTATCCGTAGAGGCATCCGCGATATCACCTGTTCTGAAACCTTTCTTTAATACTTGATCAACAGCTGCAATCACCGCTTCTGATTCTGCTTTCATGCCAAAGGAAATATCCAACAACAAGGCCGCTGAAAGAACTGAAGCCATCGGATTCGCTAATCCTTTGCCTGTAATATCATGTGCAGAACCATGAATGGGTTCATATACGCCTGTTCCATCACCAATAGAGGCAGAGGCTAACATTCCCATCGAACCCGCAATTTGCGAAGCCTCATCCGTTAAAATATCACCAAATAAATTAGCAGTAACCACTACATCAAAACGCTTAGGATCTTTAATTAATAACATGGCCGTTGCATCCACAAATTGGTATTCGACCGTCACATCAGGATATTCTAAGGCAAGCTTTTGAATCACTTCACGCCATAAACGAGAGGATTCCAAGACATTCGCCTTATCTACCGAAACTAAATGTTTCCGACGCGTACGAGCCGCCTCAAAAGCCTTCCGACCAATACGCTCCACCTCATAGCGACTATATTCTGCCACATCATAAGCGGTATCCCCATTATTCTTTCTTCCCTTTTCTCCAAAATAAATATCACCTGTCAACTCACGGAAAAACAGGATATCAGCCCCTTTTAAAATTTCAGGCTTAATACTAGACGCACTTAATAATTCATCAAATAACTTAATCGGACGTAAATTCGCATATAAACCCAACTCTTTCCGCATTTTCAAAAGTCCCTGCTCAGGTCGAACTTTCGCGGAAGGATCATTATCATATTTAGGATGCCCAACCGCCCCGAATAACACCGCATCCGAATTCCGCATCTTCTCTAAGGTTTCAGCTGGTAATGGATCACCCGTAGCCTCAATCGCCACATGACCAATTAATGCTTCATCATAGGTAAACTCATGCCCAAACCGAGCAGCGATTTTTTGTAAAACTTTTTTGCCAACTTCCGTAACTTCTTGGCCAATTCCATCCCCGGGAACAATTAAAATATGCTTTTTTGCCATTGTAAAATATATCTATTTAAATCAAATTCAACATTTTTTGAGTCGCCTTAATCGCAGAAACCGTTTGGTCCGAATCCAAGCCTCGAGTGATTAATTCGCGATCGCCTGCAGCCCAAGTAATAATGGTTTCACACAAGGCATCGGAATCTCCCCCTGGTGGAATGCGCACAGCATAATCTTTTAATAGCGGTAAATCTTGACCATTTTTCTTAAAGATAATCGACAAAGCTTTCATAAAAGCATCATATTGACCATCTCCTTGTGCATGTTCTTCAAATACTGCCCCATCTACCGAAATTTTAAGCGTCACCGAAGGCCGCAAATCTTTCGAATGGGTTAATACATAATTTAAAACCTGCACCCGTTCTTCAATCGCATTGCTATCCAAAACATCCGAAATGATATATGGAAGGTCATTTTGAGTTACCACTTCTTTACGATCACCTAATTCAATAATCCGTTGGGTTACTTTTTTAAGATCTGAATCCGATAACTGGATGCCCAACTGAGCTAAATTATTCGCAATATTTGCCTTGCCACTGGTTTTCCCCAAGGCATATTTTCGCTCCCGACCAAAGCGTTCAGGCATAAGGTCATTGTGGTATAAATTATTCTTTTTATCACCATCCGCATGAATTCCTGCAGTTTGGGTAAAGACATTTTCGCCAACCACCGGCTTATTCGCCGGAATCCGAAAACCTGAAAAAGTTTCTACTAATTTACTTACACTATATAATGACTTTTCGCAAACTGAAATTTGCACATCGCTTTGATAATCATTCAAAACAGCCACCACACTCGCTAATGGTGCATTTCCAGCGCGCTCACCCATTCCATTTACGGTTAAATGTAAACCATGCGCACCATTACGAACCGCCTCTAGGGCATTGGCTGTGCCTAAATCGTAATCATTGTGCGCGTGAAAATCAAAATGCACGCCGGGGTAGCGTTGGACTAATTCGGAAATGAATTCGGCTACCTCTGAAGGGATTAACACACCTAAGGTATCGGGTAATAAAATACGTTTAACAGGTAATTTTGTTAGAAAATCAAGGTACTCGAGTACATAGGCTTTCGAATTTCGCATACCATTACTCCAATCCTCCAAATATACATTTACTTGTAGACCTTTTGATATGGCTAAAGAAATTGTTTCTTCAATTTCGGCAAAATGCTGGGCAGGACTTTTCTTTAGTTGATGTTTCA
>CANHCG010000182.1 GCA_947459055.1 Cytophagaceae bacterium
TCAAATGCCAATAGTTCTGGCTTTTTGCCCGAGGAACGGGAATGGATGGAAAATTTTATACAAAGTGGATTTGTCGATACCTTTAGGCATAAAAATCCAGAAATGCCTCATCAATATTCTTGGTGGAGTTATCGGGCGGGTGCGCGGAGTAAAAATTTAGGTTGGCGCATCGATTACCATATGGCCACCAAGTCCATGGAAGACCGGATTCAAAATGCCTATATATTGCAGGATGTTATTCATTCTGACCATTGTCCCATCGTTTTAGAAATCAATTAATATGCACTATTCAAAACACGTTTTCATTTGTTCAAACGACAAAGACGCTCCTAAAAAATGCTGCGGTTCAGGCCATGGTTCGGAATTAGTGGATGCCTTTCGTGCCGAATGGGCGAAACAAGGTAGCACCGAAAAGATTCGGATTCAAAAATCAGGTTGCTTGGATTTTTGTGGAAAAGGTCCAGCGATGGTCGTATATCCTGAAGGGGTATTTTATGGTAATGTCCAATTAGCAGATGTGTCGGAAATCACCGAATCGCATTTAATCGGAAATGAAATTGTATCCCGCCTTCAAATTGGATAAATTGCCTCTATGTTATATCGATTATATCCAACGCTTTTAAATTCATTTTCATTATATCAAAGTCAAGCGAGAGATTCCTTTGGGAAAATCATCGTAGATGACATTGAGATGATCGAGCGGATTAATCGGGTGCGTAAGCCAACGAGCAAGGCCCAACAAAAAGGCCTTGATTTCGAACGAGCAGTCATTTTAGGCGAAAATGAAGAGCTATTTGAGGAAGGAATTATTGACCAAGCGCGCCAACTCATTCCCGAAAAATACAAAACCCAGTTTTATGTAGAGGCGCGTCACAAAAACGCACAAATTTATGGCTATGTAGATGGCGTGGGTGACCACATCGCATTTGACCTTAAAAGTACTTCTTATTACGAGCCTGGTCGATTTGTCAAAAATCATCAAAACCTGTATTTATTAGGTCTTCAAAAATACGGCATTGAGCGTTTGGATTATGTGATTACGGATTTCAAACAACTGTATGTGGAAACATATGAATTGAATCATTATGATTTCAATCCCTTGTATGAGCAGATTGAAGCCTTTATTTTGTTTTTAGAGGACCACAAAAAATTCATTCGCGACAAAAAGATTTTTGACCGCAAGGCGAATGATAATCAATTGTCTTTGTTCGAATAATTAAATCAAATAATTTTTTAGTTCTTGAATAGCTTGAATCCTATTGGGTGATTCGGCAAATTTCTGTTGGTAATCCACGTGGATCGCTGGAATACCTGCAATTTCGGCCCCTTGAATATCGAAAATTGGGTGATCACCTATCATTACCACTTCGTGTGCTTTGCAGGAGGCCATGTCCAGGGCATAGGTAAAAAAACGCGAATCCGGTTTTTTAGCACCAGCCATCTCGGAGGTGATGATCAATTGAAAATAAGGGCTTAAGCCGGTTCCGGCTACTTTTACGTGTTGGATATCATCGAATCCATTCGTCAAAATATAGAGGGGATATCGCTGAGCGAGTTCCGGAATAAGTTCATGTACACCATCGAATACATGTGTTTTTCGAGGGGTACGATATAGAAATTGTTCGGAGAATTCCTTGGCGGGTCCATCAAAATTGACGGTTTGAAAAAATCGGGTAAAGCGCGTTTCACGAAGGGTTTGTTGGGAAATTTGCCCGAGTTGATATTCGCTCCAAATTTGATCATTGAGGTGATGAAAAATGGACCACAGATCTTCCATCGATTTATTGACAGTTAGAGGAATGTTAAATTCGGTGAGGAGGTCAAAAATAACTTCTTTGGCATTTCGATCATGATCCCAGAGGGTATGATCCCAGTCAAAAAATAAGGCTTTGGGGTTAAATTTCATCGAACAAAGGTAATAATAAGCTACCTTTGTCGCTAGCACAAAAAATGAGTTATGGAGCATCAATTAAAATTAACCAAACCGCTTGCCTTTTTTGATTTAGAAACGACGGGAGTGATGGTCAATAAGGATCGCATTGTCGAAATTGCGATTGCTAAGGCGCATGTCGATGGGACGGTGGAAGTAAGAACGAAGCGCTTAAATCCGGGGATTCCGATTCCATTGGAGGCGTCCTTGGTCCATGGCATTTATGATGAAGATGTGAAGGATGAGCCTCAATTTAAGCAAGTGGCAAAGTCTTTGGCTGGATTTTTAGAGGGATGTGATTTGGCTGGTTTTAATTCGAATCGCTTTGATGTGCCGATGTTGGTGGAAGAATTCTTGCGAAATGAAGTCGATTTTGATATGAAAAATAGGAAATTGGTGGATGCGCAACGAATTTTTCATATGATGGAACCGCGTAATTTGACGGCGGCATTTAAATTTTATTGTGGAAAGGATTTGATTGGGGCACATGGAGCGGAAGCGGATGTATTGGCCACATTAGAGGTGTTAAACGCACAAGTAAAACATTATGAAAGTGTAGCGGTAAAAGATGATAAGGGGGAGGACTATTTCCCGATTCAAAATGATGTCAATAAATTGCATGAATTATCGGTTTCAAATTCAATTGATTATGCTAACCGCATGGTATACAATAAAGAAAGGGTGGCGGTGTTTAATTTTGGAAAGCATTCGGGCCGACCGGTATTAGAGGTTTTGAAATCAGATCCATCTTATTATGATTGGATGATGAAAGGTGATTTTGCCATGGATACCAAACGGAAATTAACCGAAATTAAATTACAAGGATTTCAGCGCTAGGCGAATTTTGATGACAAATATTTAAGTTTAATTCGTATTTTTGCCTCGCATAATTGCCTAATGATATCAACCATGCAATCGATACCTGAAATAATTCGTACAATTCCGTTAACTCATTACGTCATCTTAAGCTCGGCTTTGTTTTGTATTGGGATTTTGGGCGTGTTAACGAGAAGAAATGCCATTATTGTATTTATGGCGATTGAGTTAATGTTAAATGCGGTGAATTTATTATTAGCTGCATTTTCATCCTATTATTCGGACCCATCTGGCCAAATTTTTGTCTTTTTCATTATGGCGGTCGCGGCCGCAGAAGTTGCGGTAGGCCTTGCCATCATCGTGATGATATATCGAAACATTCAAAGTATCGATATTGGGATCCTCAATAAGTTAAAAAATTAATTTATGTCATTCGTCTATTTAATACCTCTTTTGCCCTTATTGGGATTTGCAATTAATGGCTTAGGTTTTCCCCGGATTTCAAAGTCGTTGGCTGGCCTTATCGGAACAATCCCTCCTTTGGTGGCTTTTATTTTGTCTTTGCAATTGTTCTTGAATTTTGATGGAAAGACTCAAATTTTAACCTTGAGTGAGTGGATTAAGGTGGGGGACTTGTCGATTCCGTTGGCTTTTCAAATTGACGCTTTATCGATCATGATGCTGCTTGTCATTACGGGCGTGGGAACCTTGATTCATTTGTATTCCATGGGCTATATGGCGCATGATAAAGGATTGGGCAAATTCTTTGCCTTTTTAAATTTGTTCGTGTTTTTTATGCTCCTATTGGTTTTAGGGGCCAATTTTACGGTTTTATTTATTGGTTGGGAAGGCGTAGGACTCTGTTCTTATTTATTGATTGGTTTTTGGAATCAGAAGAACAGTTATGGTGACGCGGCGCGTAAGGCTTTTATCATGAACCGGATTGGAGATTTAGGCTTTTTGGCCGGAATCTTTTTATTGATTCAGCATTTTGGGACTACGAATTATTCGGATATTTTTTCTGCGATTCAAGCGGGGGATGTTCCGGATAATGTGGGTTTAATTGCCTTCTGTTTGTTTGTGGGGGCAATGGGAAAATCGGCTCAAATTCCGTTATTTACTTGGTTGCCTGATGCGATGGCAGGCCCTACGCCGGTTTCGGCATTGATTCACGCGGCGACCATGGTTACGGCGGGGATTTACATGGTTATTCGGGCGAATGCGTTATTTGAATTGAGTCCAGAGGTATTGCATTTTGTGGGTTGGATTGGGTTGGCTACGGCCTTATTAGGCGCTGCGATAGGCTTATTTCAAAATGACATTAAAAAGGTCTTGGCCTATTCTACGGTATCCCAATTGGGTTATATGTTTATGGGATTAGGGGCTTCGGCATATTCTGCATCTTTTTTCCATGTGATGACGCATGCATTCTTTAAGGCTTTGTTGTTTTTAGGAGCGGGTTCTGTGATTCATGCCATGTCAGACGAGCAAGATATTCGAAGAATGGGCGGTTTAAAGAATAAAATGCCCATTACCTATGTGACCTTTTTGTTGGGGACCATTGCAATTGCCGGTATTCCGCCATTTGCGGGTTTTTTCTCGAAAGATGAAATTTTAGCGCATTTATATCATCATGATCAGGCGATGTGGGCTTTAGCGATTTTAGGATCTGCTTTAACATCCTTTTATATGTTCCGTGTATTTATTTTAACCTTTTGGGGAGAGTTCCGGGGAACGGAAAAACAGGCACATCATTTGCATGAATCACCCTTATCGATGACAATTCCATTGATGGTATTAGCCGTGTTGTCGGTGGGAGGAGGATTAATTAATTTGCCCCATTTTGCGGGAGGGCATGAGTTTTTGGCCACATGGTTATCGCCAATTTTGCCTGAATCAGAAGGCTTAGGTGAGGTTTCTTTTTTAAGTTTGGAAATGGGCGCCCCATTGCTTGCGGCCTTTTTACCGGCATTTTTAGCTATTTATTTATTTGGTGTTAA
>CANHCG010000183.1 GCA_947459055.1 Cytophagaceae bacterium
GAAATCTGGAATAATGTATTCATGCAATTTGAGCGGATGGCCGATGGTTCTTTGGTTCCTTTGCCATCTAAACATGTGGATACGGGTATGGGATTTGAGCGTTTATGTATGGCGATTCAGGGCAAACAATCCAATTATGATACGGATGTATTCCAAGGGACGATTCAGTATTTAGCGAGCAAATCGGGTCAAAATTATGGCGATACTAAATGGCCGGATATTGCGATGCGTGTGATTGCGGATCATATTCGTGCGATTGCTTTTTGTATCGCAGATGGCCAATTGCCATCGAATGCGAAGGCGGGTTATGTGATTCGACGGATTTTACGTCGGGCCGTGCGCTATGGTTATACCTATTTGGGTTTCAAAGAGCCATTTTTACATGAATTAGTTCCCCTGTTGGCGAAACAATTTAGTGGAGTGTTTGATGAATTAATAGCACAAGAAGCTTTTGTGGCCAAGGTGATTTATGAAGAAGAGGTTTCTTTTTTGCGTACTCTTTCGACAGGTTTGATTCGATTGGATAAGTTAATTGAGGATTGTTCGGGAAAAATATTATCGGGCGATGATGTATTTGAATTAAATGACACGTACGGTTTTCCTGTTGATTTAACGGCACTTATTGCTCGGGAAAAAGGATTGGATATCGACGAAGCTGGGTTTAATCAAGCCCTTCAGGCGCAAAAAGCTCGTTCGAGAAAAGATGCAGGTTCAAGTACTGGGGACTGGGTAATTGTTCGAGAAGGCGATGAAGTTTCGTTTGTGGGTTATGATGAAAATCAGGCGAATACACAGATTTTAAAATACCAAAAAGTAGAAAATAAGACTGGATTGCAATACAAGGTGGTGTTAGAAACCACTCCATTTTATGCAGAATCCGGTGGTCAGGTGGGAGACACAGGAAGTCTACGCAGTGAAAAAACGGGATTGAAAGTGGCCATCGTTGACACGAAAAAGGAAAATGATCTCATTGTACATTTTGTCACTGATCCTCGCATTGAGGAATTAGCGCTGGAAGAGGCGGTGATAGCGGAAATTTCCGTGTCTCGTCGAAGAGCCATTACCCATCATCACAGTGCGACGCATTTATTACAAGCCGCATTGCAGGCAGTATTGGGTTCACATGTGGCCCAAAAAGGCAGTTTGGTGAATGAAGAATTATTGCGATTTGACTTTTCGCATTTCCAAAAAGTTAGTGATGAGGAAATCTTGGCGATTGAAAAAATCGTCAATGCGAAGATAGCCGAGAATATTCCATTGCTCGAAGAGCGAAATGTACCGATTACCCAAGCGAAAGAAAAGGGGGCTATGGCGCTGTTTGGTGAGAAATATGGTGATTTCGTAAGGGTAATTACGTTTGACAAAGATTATTCGGTGGAATTATGTGGGGGAACCCATGTGCCGGCCACAGGGGAAATAGGTTTATGTAAAATCACTTCAGAAAGTTCGGTAGCCACGGGTGTTCGTCGGATTGAAGCCATTACTTCCCAAAAAGCCTATGAATTATTGCGCGAGCAAGACCAACAACTAAGCGAACTAAACGACTTACTAAAAGCACCGAAAGATTTAGTGAAAGCTGTTAGTCAACTCATTGAACAAAATACCAGCCTTCAAAAAGCTATTTCTGGGTATCAAGCGAAAGAAATGAATGCATTAAAAGGTCAGTTGGCCTCGCAAATCAGTTCCAAAAATGAAGTCAATTACCTGATTCAACACGTTCAAGTTCCCCATGCCGATGCCTTGAAAAATTTGGCTTTTGATTTACAGACTGAAACGGGAAGTTTATTCTGTTTATTGGCCGCTGAAATTGATGGCAAGGCGAGTTTGGCCTTGGCGATTTCAAAGGATTTGATCGATAGCCGGGGATTTCATGCAGGCAATATGCTGCGCGAATTAGCCAAGGAAGTACAAGGGGGTGGCGGTGGCCAACCATTTTTAGCTACTGCCGGTGGACAAAATCCAGGCGGAATTCCAAACTTGATCAGTAAAGCGATTTCAACCATCTAGCATGATTCCATCGCCTTTTCCGTACATTTCTTTTGCAGACATATGTCACTATATGGATGAAAAGGGAATCAGGGGCGAAGCTTTTGTTTTTTTTATTGATTATAAAGCCCATCGGGGGTGGATAGGGACGTCGGAAGATGCTGCTCTACTAGGGATTCAATTTTCCATTGCGGAAACCGATGAAAAGAAAAATATCATACCGACATTTCATTTTGAAAAATTTCCTATTTCAGCATCAACTTATGGCGAAAAATTTAGGGCGGTTAAAGCGGCTTTGAAACGAGGAGATTCTTTCTTAGTCAATTTGACCCAACCCACCCCCATCAAATGCTCGTTAAGCCTTCAGCAAATTTTCGAATCTGCTCAAGCGAAATATAAACTATACGTACCTGAACAATTCGTCGTATTTTCACCGGAAACCTTTATTAAGGTAAAAGAAACGACTATTTCCTCCTTTCCGATGAAAGGCACCTTGCCCGTAAAAAATAATCCCACACCCGCGCCCCTTCAATCAAACGCGAAAGAGCAAGCCGAACATGCCACGATTGTGGATTTGATTCGAAATGATGTGAGCCAAGTGGCTTTCCCGATTCAAGTGGAGAAGTATAAGTACATTGATCAAATCAAATCACATGAAGGAGATTTATGGCAAATGTCCTCCCAGATTTCAGGTGAATTATTGCCCGAATACCAAGGAAAATTGGGCTCCATCCTTCATAAACTATTACCTGCTGGTTCTATCAGCGGGGCACCCAAAGCTTCCACCCTTCGGATAATTGAAGACATTGAAGAATATGATCGGGGATTTTACACCGGGATTATGGGGCAATTTGATGGCAAAGAATTAAATACAGGGGTTATGATTCGATTTATTGAACAACAAGATGAACAACTAATTTTTAAAAGTGGTGGAGGAATCACTATTTTTTCGGAGGAAGAAATGGAATACCAAGAATTAATTCAAAAAGTATATTTACCTTTCTAATTATGTTTTTAGAAACGATTTGCATTCAAGACGGTGTGGCTCAGCACCTCGATTTTCATCAATTGCGTATCGATGAAACCTTTGAACAATTCTATCCTGAATGGGAGGCCTTTGATGTAGTTGAACTGGTTAATTCCTTAGAAATCCCAAGTAGCGGCACCCATCGATTACGGATTATCTATGAAGAAGATCCGATTCAAATTGAGGTAATCCCCTACATAGAAAAAGAAATCAAGACATTTCATTTAGTGGAGAGTGGCGAAATCGATTATGGCTTTAAATGGTCGGATCGCGAATTTTTTAAACAAATTTTGGAACTTCATCCGGAGGTTGACGAAGTGATATTTACCAAAGACGGAAAAATTCAAGATTGTACGATTGCGAATTTAGCTTTTTTAAAGGATGGTATTTGGTACACGCCTGAGGATCCTTTGCATTGGGGTACCACACGGGCGCGGTTAATCGTGGAGGAAAAAATTGAAGAAGCTGATATTCTTGTGGAAGAATTAGGGCAATATGAACGAATTTGCCTCATTAATGTATTTAGGCCCTTCGACTTGAACCATTCGCTTTTAGTAGCCGATGTGATTTTGTAATTTTAATCCATGAGCCTAACGAAAAGTCCAGCGTTTTTATTGAATCAAAAGTTTCCGTTTGAGCCTACGCCATCACAGTCGGCGCTATTTTCAAAATTGGATTCCTTTATTTTAAATCAGGACGAATGGGCCGCTTTGACATTTATCATCAAAGGCTATGCGGGGACGGGGAAAACAACAGTTATTTCAACATTAATTAAGATTTTAGGCAGTTTTGGGTATAAAACTCAATTACTAGCCCCTACTGGAAGAGCGGCTAAAGTAATGGCCAACTATTCCAAAAAGAAGGCATTTACCATTCATAAAAAGATTTATCGTCAAGTAAGTAATCCAAATTCCGGCGCTTTGGTATTTCAGCGCATGCCGAATTACGCGACTAATACGATTTTTATCGTAGATGAGGCATCGATGATTACGGATGAATCGGATTTTGGAACGAATAGTTTATTAACTGATTTAATTGAATTTGTATTTACAAATCCAGAAAATGGCCATACAGGGAATAAATTGATATTTGTGGGAGATACGGCACAACTCCCGCCGGTTGGAAAATCCCTTTCCCCTGCCCTATCGGCCGATTATATTTCCAAGGAATTTCACATGGAAGTTCAATCGCATGAATTAATCGATGTCATGCGGCAAGATATTCATTCGGGAATTCTGTATAATGCGACCCAATTGAGGAACTTATTAGCTCAAAATTCGCTCGAAATTAAATTTAATACCGCTTCGTTTAAGGATTTTTACCGCATGACAGGTGAGAAAATGGAAGATGGGATGCAATATGCCTATCGGAAATTTGGCAAAGAGGATACGATTGTCCTGACGCGTTCGAATAAAAGTGCGGTTCAGTTTAATGAATTTGTACGAAGAACAATTTTATATCAGGAAGATGAGATTTCCTCGGGGGATTTATTGATGATCGTTCGAAACAATTACCATTGGCTTGATGAAGATAGTCCGGCGGGATTTTTGGCGAATGGCGATTTTGTTGAGATCATGCGCATTAAAAAAGAAGAAGAAATGCACGGGATGCGGTTTTTGAATGTCAGCCTGCGGCTATGTGATTATGAGGAACATCCAGACATAGAGGCAAAAATCATGTTGGACACATTGCATTCGCCTGAATCAGCCTTGAGTAAAGAGGCAAATAAAA
>CANHCG010000184.1 GCA_947459055.1 Cytophagaceae bacterium
GCTCCCTCTCTTGGGCTTGAACCAAGGACCCCATGATTAACAGTCATGTGCTCTAACCAACTGAGCTAAGAAGGAGTTTTTCCCATAACGGGAATGCAAAAATAGGGGGCTATTTCATTAAATGCAAGATAGCCCCCTTATTTTTTTGATTTTATTTCTTCTCAGACGCCTTTTCGTCCTTCTTTATCTCCTTTTTCTTGACTAAGTCGCCGACCTTCAACTTCTTAGCCACCGTAGCATATGGACCCGAAATAATCTCTTGACCATCCGCCAATCCAGACAAGATCTCAATGTTTTCAAAATCCGAAATACCCGTCTTCACCTCAATCTGCTTCACCTTGCCACCCTTCTCCATCACAAACACAACCTCCTTCGTATTCTCCTTACGCTTCTTCGCCGCATTCGCATCTTCTTGCGTCGCCACCGCAGCCCCCTCTTCCTTCTTATCACCAGCCATCGGAGCAGAGGCCTCACCACCTATCTCCCGTGTCGTCACCGCCGCCAATGGCACCGTAATCACCTTCTCCTTCCGGTTCGTCAATACCTCCACCGATGCCGTCATTCCTGGCTTCAATGGATACGATAATTTTCCC
The DNA here is from genome assembly GCA_947459055.1 of Cytophagaceae bacterium. Taxonomy (GTDB): domain Bacteria; phylum Bacteroidota; class Bacteroidia; order Cytophagales; family Spirosomataceae; genus Aquirufa. The sequence goes on from CANHCG010000184.1 coordinate 594, forward strand.
TTAATCAAATCCTGATACGAACTCCGCAACACACGAATCTTCACCTCAAACTCCGTCACCGCATCCGTCGTCACCGAAGCCACTCCAGACGAATTCGCCGAACTCGCAATCTCATACACAATCCCCTTAAACTTCCGCTCCGACGATGAAAACGCATCCACATCAATCAACACCGAATCCCCCAAACTCACCCGCGTAATATCATTCTCATTCACATTCACCCGAACCTCCATATTGTTCAAATTCGCAATCCGCAACATCTCCGTTCCCGCCATCTGAGACGTTCCCACCACTCGTTCCCCTAATTCCACGTTCAACTTCGAAATAATCCCACTCTGTGGCGCATAAATCGTCGTCTTCGTCAAGTTCGTCCGCGCCTCCTTCAAGCCCGCCTCCGAACTCTTCACATTAAAATTCGCCGCCTTCACATTCGCCTTAGCCGCTTCTAAATCTTGCTTAGCCACCATGTAGGCCGACGAAAACTGATCAAAATCCGAATCCGAAATCACCTTGTCCGCATGCAACTTCACATTTCGATCAAAATCCAACTTCGACTTGCTCAACCGCGCCTCACTCTGTGCCAACACCGCCTTACTCTGCTCCATACTCGCCTTCGTCGCATTCACCTGCGCCTCCGCACGAGCCAGTAAACTCACATAATTGTCCGGACGAATCTTCAATAATTCCTGACCCGCAATCACCGAGTCGCCCTCAGCAACCTTCAAGGATACAATTTCCCCAGACACATCCGGCGAAACCTTCACTTCCACCTCCGGCTGTATCTTTCCTGATGCACTCACCTTTTCAATAATCGTCGCACGAGCTACCTTCGTAAACTCCACTTCCGTCGGCTCCACCTTACCTATCCACTCCATCTTCTTTGCCAAAAATAATCCCCCCAAAATCACCACAATCACCCCACCGATGATTATCCATGTCCGCTTAGTATTCGTTGCTTTTGCCATAATCGTACCTGTTAACCAGAGACCCTCCAGCCCCCTCGTTTGATTTATTTACTAATTAAAATGTTAAACTCTTTCCTTGATAAAAATCCAAAATCTTCGTCCGAAATACATAATCATATTTCGCTTGAACTAAACTTAATCGCGCCCTATCCAAATTCGTCTTCTGCAAATTATAACTCACAAAATCAATCGTCCCCGCATTAAAACGACTCTCTGACGCCCGAAACGACTCCTCCAAAGCCGACACCTGCACCACCCCCGCCTCGTAACGCTTCGCCGCATTCAACATATTCACATAAGCCTGCTCAATGTTCTGACGCAAGGTCAACCGCGCCTGCTCCGCCGCAATCTCCGCATTCTGACGCTGTAAATTCGCCTGCGTAACCCGAGTCTTATTCAAATTCTTCGCGAAAATCGGTATACTCAAATTCATCGAAATGACTTTGTTTTGCGTATTGTTCAACTGATCAAAATACCCCACCGTCGAGCCCTCCACCACATTCGCCTGCGTCGTTGTAATCGGATAATTCTGCCCAGCTATCGCCACATTCCCTAAATTAACCGTCTTTGTCCCCAAAACTTCGTAGGACTTCAACGCATTTGACTGATTCGCTGACCAACTTCCATTTAAACTCAAACTCGGCAAACGAAATGCCTTTGCCACCTCCACACTCCTCGCCGCACTCTGTACCCGATAATCCGCCGCACGCACCAATGGCTGCGCCGCTATCGCCTTCGCATAAATATCCGAAATCCCCGTTTCATATGCCTTCGCATTCGGTACAGGTACCTGAATCCGCTCTAAATCAAACACACTCATATTCGCATCATTCAATAATTGAACCAAAGTCAATCGATTCAAATCCAACGTGCTTTGAAACGAAACCACATTCGATTCTTCATTCGCCAACTGCGCCCGCAAATCCAATAAACTCGAATTCGCTAAAGTCCCCGCTCGTACCAATTTCTCCGTCCGATCAATCTGCAATTGAGTAATTTGAGTTTGATTTTTCGCAATGGTCAATTGATCCTCCGCATTCAAAATCGCCACATAAGCCAAAACCACCTGCAAAGAAATGTTATCCCGAATCGACAACAAATCCTCCCGAGAAGCCTTTAAACTAAAATCGGTTTGTGCAATGTTATTTTTCAACTGCCCCCCATTAAATAGCAACACACTCGCGTTTAATCCCACATTGTTGTAATTAATGTTCCGTGAATCATAACCATTCGTATACGGGTTAATCGATCGACCAAAACTAGCAGCCTGATTAATATTTCCGTTTACAGAAGGTAATTGGTTAAATTTCGCTTGTTGATACGAAAGCTCCGCATTCTTTAAACTCACCTCATAAGATTTGACATTCAAATTATGCAACAATGCCGTTTCCACGGCCTGAGCTAACGTTAAAGTAGGCACGCGTCCGTTGCCCTGAATCGCTGTCGTTTGGCCAAAAGCCAATAAAGTCCCCGCCGAAAAAAGCGCGGAGAAAAGAATTGTTCGTATGCGTTGTGTGAATGCCATCGTGCCTCAATAAAATTTGCCTGCAAGTTTACGCATTTTCAACGGCCGGCCGGGTGATTTTTGGATAAACGGCAAGCAATAAGGATAAAACCCTCTTTTACTTTAGCACCGCAAACCTACGTTTCGCCTCCGCCCGAGAAAAGGCATTGAAATGCCACCATTCATATTCAATGGGCATAAAGCCGCCGTGAATCATCGCTTTACGTAAAATAAGCCTATTGCTGTACGACTCTTTCGTTAATTTTCCTGAGGCCAATAGGGCCTTTTCCCTGGAAGGATAGGCCATTTCACCAAAAAAATCAAAAGGCGTCCCCATGTCCAAAGGCCGCCCCTGTTCATCCGCCACCGTCAAATCCACCGCACTGCCATAATTGTGAATCGAATGCTCCACCGGATTGGCCACATAATTACTGCGCACCTTGGGACTATATTGCGGCAAGGCATTCCATAGGTCCCATTGCTTCGACAAAGGCCTCGTGGCATCATATATGAGCAAATGGTAGCCCGGGTGGCTGGCCGACAAATAATCCTGCGCCTTTTTTAAACGCGCGACCACCTCCTTTTGTAAATACGCTTTTTGCAAACAACCGTAGACGTTTTTATGCATGAAGTTGTCTGTGGTGGCATATTTAAGTTCGACAAGGATTCCGGGAATGGCTTGTTGGACTTCGACGAGTCCTTGTTGGGCCATCGTTTTTTCGTACACGCAGCTAGGTTCTGACAGGATGCGTAGGAAAAAAACAAGGAAGAGGAGAGGCATGTTTCAAAAAGAATTTCCCTAAATTTAGCCAAAATTTATTTCTCGAACCGGCTATGGCATTAAATTGGATTTGGTTTTTGTTTTTTGGGGTGGCATTTGTGGTGGCTTGTATCCAATTTATCTTTTTCGGCAATGCCGATATCTTTAAAATCTTAGTTGACGGCATGTTCGATTCCGCCGAAATGGCCGTCATGAAAATCGCCCTACCGCTCGCGGGTGTCATGACCTTTTTTATGGGTATTTTGCAAATCGGCGAGAAAGCCGGCGCCATTCATTTTTTAGCCCGCCGAATTCGCCCTTTTTTTACCCGATTATTCCCAGAAATTCCCCAAGATCATCCTGTTCACGGACAAATGATCATGAACTTTTCAGCCAATCTACTCGGTCTCGACAATGCCGCCACGCCCTTCGGCCTCAAGGCGATGCAAGGCCTTCAAGAATTGAATCCTAGCAAGGATACCGCTTCGAATGCCCAAATCATGTTTTTGGTCTTGCATAGTGCGGGGCCGGTCTTGATTCCCTTGAGTATTATGGCCCAACGAGCAATTTATGGCGCACAAGACGCCTCCGACGTGTTTATTCCTTGCCTCATGGCGACCTATGCAACCACGATGACGGGACTAATTTGGGTGTCCATTAAACAAAAAATCCGCTTGTTCGAACCCGTGCTTTTTGCCTGGATTTCGGGCTTAACCCTACTGCTTGGGGGAATTTTATGGTATTTCAGCAGCCTACCGAAAGAGCAAATCGAGCTTCAATCCAAAGTATTAAGCAATGGTCTTTTATTTACCTTGATTCTGTCTTTCATCGTAGCCGCCTTTTGGAAAAAGATCGATATTTTCTCGACCTTCGTGGAAGGGGCTAAAGGTGGATTTGAGACATCCGTGA
>CANHCG010000185.1 GCA_947459055.1 Cytophagaceae bacterium
AGTGTCGCCTTCCAGCCCTTCGTCACCCCCGCCTTTCCAATGAATTTCAAATCCTCCGACTTCTCATAATACTCCATAAAGGCCGGAATATCACCTCGATTCCAATGCCCAACCTGCGTTTGTAACACCTCCTGAATCGCTGAAGAATCCTTCGAATTTTGCCCAAAAAATGAAAATGAATTCAATAAAAAAAAGATAAATAAGTATTTCATGTCGTGCATTGTTTTGTTGGCCGTAAATTTGTCGACAAATCACCAAATTTGGTAGCATTATCAAGTTTATAATTTTTATTATTCGATTAATGTATCATTTTTGTAAAATATATGTAAAACTTACTATGAAGAAAACGTACCTCTTATTTCTATGCCTATTTAGTGTATTTTCGGCATTTGCCCAAGCCCCCGATGAAAATCGATTTGTCAAAACCGTTCTTGTTGAAAAATTAGACGAGCCTATGGTCATGGCTTACCTGCCAGACGGAAAAATTTTGATGATTGAACGGAAAGGTGATATCAAACAGTTTGATCCAAGTGCTAAGGAATTAAAAACTCTTGCCCATGTGAATGTCAATACGAAATATACAAATCGTGTTGGCGTCGTTCGCGAAGCTGAAGAGGGCTTAATGGGCCTCGCTTTGGATCCCAAATTCAAGGAAAATCATTGGCTTTATTTGTATTATGCGCATCCAACCGAACATAAACATGTTTTAGTTCGTGCCGAAATGAAAGGAGAGCAGATTTTATTAGACCAACAAAAAGTAGTACTCGAAGTGCCCGTTCAACGCGAAGAATGTTGCCACACCGGTGGCGGTATGACCTTCGATAAATCAGGAAATTTATTTCTGACCGTTGGTAATAATACATCAAATAGCAACAACGAAGGCTACGCGCCCATCGACGAACGTCCAGGGCAGGCCTATTGGGATGACCAACGCGGCGCCGCTAGTACCAACGACCTACGCGGTAAAATTCTTCGTATTCACCCAGAAAAAGATGGATCCTATTCCATTCCTAAAGGAAATCTATTCCCAGTCGGAACACCAAAAACCAAACCTGAAATCTATACCATGGGTCACCGCAATCCTTGGCGCGTGAGCATTGATTCTAAAACAGGCTTCATCTATTGGGGTGAGGTAGGTCCAGATGCTTCCGTGGATGGCCCTCGAGGTCCACGTGGATATGATGAGTTCAATCAAGCGAAAGGCCCAGGATTTTTCGGTTGGCCTTATTTCATTGGAAATAATATCCCTTATGCAGATGTGAATTTTGCTACTTTGGAAATTGGACCCAAATTCAATCCAACGAATCCAGTGAATGATTCACCAAACAATACGGGTATCCGCGAATTGCCAGCCGCTCAAAAAGCCTTTATCTGGTACCCATATGCGGTATCTGAAGAATTTCCATTAGTAGGAGCTTCAGGTCGTAGTGCAACGGGAGGTCCCGTGTATCACCGATCAGATTTTCCAAATGCCAAACGTCCTTTCCCAGCCTATTATGAGAATAAATTATTGATCGTTGAGTTCATGCGTGGTTGGATCATGTCCGTAACAATGGACGAACAAGGAAACTACAAATCCATGGAACGCTTTTTGCCGAGCCAATCCTTTGGAAGTGCCATCGACATGAGCTTCAGTCCTGATGGGGATTTATATGTATTGGAATATGGTTCAGCTTGGTTTAAAGGTAATGAGAATGCCCGTTTGGTTAAAATCGAATTCCAAGGCGGAAATAGAAAACCTCAAGTGGAGGCCTCGGCCACGAAATTGAAAGGCGCGATTCCTTTTAAAACTACGCTTTCAGCCAAAGGAACAAAGGATTTTGATGGTGATGCATTGACCTATACCTGGACCGTAAAAAAATTAGGTAATTTGGTTAAAACCTTGAAAGGCGAAAGTCCTGAATTGGCCTTAGCGGCCCCAGGTACCTATGAAGTGACTTTGAAAGCTACCGATACGAAAGGGGCTTCGAATACAAATACCCTAGAATTATTGGTAGGAAATGAGGCCCCAGTGGTCGAGGTGAATTTAGAATCAGCCAATAAATCGTTTTATTTCGCAGATCAAAAAATCAAATATGCCGTTTCCGTTAAAGATAAAGAGGACGGTTCTCTAGGCATGGGCATCGCACCGGAATCTGTGGCGGCTACAATCGATTACATCGCCTCTGGCTATGACCCGATCGAAATGTCGCAAAGTCACCGGAAAGCAGACAGTGATTTATTTGCTTCAGCAGGATTGCGTTTGATTAATAAAAGTGATTGTCGGTCATGCCATATCAACAACGTTCGTTCCGTAGGACCAAGCTACCAAGAAGTGGCTTTGAAATACAAAGGGCAAAACATGTTAGATCATTTAGCGGATAAAGTAATCGCCGGCGGGGGTGGCGTATGGGGAGATCATGCCATGGCTGCACATCCGCAAATCTCAAAAGCAGATGCCAAAACTATGGTGTCCTATATCCTTAGTTTAGGTGATGCAAAGGCCTCGAATGCGTTAGCTTTGCAAGGTGAAATTTCACCAGCGATTCCAAAAGAACATTCGAATACCAAAGGCGTTTTCGTCGTTCGGGCTTCTTATTTAGACAAAGGCGCTAAGAAAACAGCTCCTGTGATGTCAGAAAAGTGGGTGATTTTACGCCATCCATCCTTAGACCCAGAGAAAGCAGATGCTTCATTTGGAATTGAGCAATTGATTACGCCTTCTCGGTCAACTAATATGAAAGGAAAAAATCCTTACATCGCTTACAAAGGAATCGATTTAACTGGAATTAAATCATTTGATATTACCGCTACAGCGCCTGGCAGATCTAGTGCTGCAGGTGGGGTCATTGAAATCCACTTAGGGTCCCCAACAGGTCCTGTGATCGGCAAAACAAGCCCAATTGCCGTTTCAAACGCGAGTTTCGGTCCTCCACCGGCGGCTGCTAATGCCGCACAAAAAGGAGCACCTCTAGGAACTCCTGTGACGCCAGTTGCTGCTCCTGCAGGAGGTGGCCAAGGCGGCGGAGGCGGAAGAGGCCGAATGGCCATGCCAGCAATTAAAGTTGGCATTCAGCCAACTTCAGGCTTACATGATCTATATTTTGTTGCCGTGAATCCAGAGGTAAAAGAACAACAAATCGTTGTTCAAATGATTGGAATAGAAGCCAAGTTATAAGATGCCGCTGATTACAAAAAAAGCACTAGCTTTCGCAGGTAAAACTGCGATCATTGACCCAAAGGGGAATTATACCTATCAGCAATTAATCGATGCGTCCACCCAATGGGCGCATCGTTTTTTGAAGGGTCAATCCGATTTAAACGGGGCCCGTATCGCATTCATGGTCTCACCCGGATTCGACTATGTGGCGGTCCAATGGGGTATTTGGCAAGCAGGTGGCGTGGCGGTTCCCCTGTGTGTAACCTATCCCTTAGCCTCTTTGGCCTATGTTTTGGAAGATACAGCAGCTGAGCAAGTAGTCATCGATGCAGAATTTGAATATGTTTTATTGAACTATGCCAACGAGAATGGAATAATTCCTCATTTGGTTTCAAAGCCTTTTCTTGCAGAAGTGCTCAGTTTACCAAGCATTTCTTCCGACCGGCCGGCAATGATTTTGTATACCTCGGGAACAACTTCTTTACCTAAAGGCGTGGTCAGTACGCATGCCAACATCGATTTCCAAATGGAATGCCTCATCCAAGCTTGGGAATGGAAGGAAACAGATCGGACGATATGTATGTTGCCTTTGCACCACATTCATGGTATTATTAACGTCGTAGGATGTAGCCTATCAGTGGGCGGGATATGTGAATTTATTCCTAAATTCAGCGAAGAAGCTGTTTTTGGCCGTCTCCTTTCTGGGGAATTAACGGTGTTTATGGCAGTTCCAACCATCTATTTTAAACTCATTTCGCATTGGGATTCTTTTTCAGAAGACCAAAAGCAATTCGTCTTCCAAAAATTAAAGGCTTTTCGATTAATGGTCTCGGGCTCCGCGGCTTTGCCTGTATCGGTCATGGAAAAATGGCACGTGATCAGTGGACATTGGTTGCTCGAGCGCTATGGCATGACGGAAATCGGGATGGCCATCAGTAATCCTTTTCACGGAGTACGTAAACCAGGACATGTGGGAATTCCTTTGCCTGGCGTTCAAGTGCGTTTAATGGGCGATGAGGAAGAAATCAAAGAAGATTTGGTGCCCGGCGAAATTCAAATTAAGGGTCCCAATGTATTTCAGGCTTATTGGAATAAAGCCCAAGCTACAGTTGAGACGTTTACGGAGGATGCTTGGTTTAAAACTGGCGATGTGGCCCATTTGGACCAAGGCTATTTTAAAATATTAGGTCGGAGTTCAGTGGATATTATCAAATCCGGTGGCTATAAATTATCAGCTCTTGAAATCGAAGAAGTGATTCGTCAGCATCCGAATGTGGCGGATTGTGGCGTCGTGGGTTTAGCGGATGATGAATGGGGGGAAATCGTAGCCGTGGTCTTGGTATTAACAACTGATCTTGAGCTTAGTGTTTTAAATACTTGGTTACGCGAGCGTTTACCTGGCTACAAAGTGCCCCGAAAATACCTCATCCAAGAGGAGCTACCGCGGAATGCCATGGGGAAAGTCACAAAAAATGATTTGAAGCTGATGTTCAGCTAGTAGAAATTAATCCCAATTCGCTTTATAGGTTAAATCGATAGCATATAGGATCTAT
>CANHCG010000186.1 GCA_947459055.1 Cytophagaceae bacterium
GACATATCAAACGATCCATAGTTTTGGAGCGTCGGATTGTTGGTCCATGGCCATGGTCGGCCGTTATTACCCAGAGGCGAAAAAAAAGCAAATTGCCGAGTGGCTTTTCAGTCTTGAAAAAGATAGAAATGGAAATCCCAAAGGCATTGGATTAAGCCAATGGCGCTTTAACATTGGGGCAGGAAGCGCAGAGCAAGGAAAGGATGGTCGGATTACGAATGAATGGCGCCGCGCGGAGGGGATTTACGGCCCGGCTGGTCAGCTAGATTGGGGCAAGCAAGAAGGCCAGCAATATTTTCTACAGGCGGCTCAAAAATACCAAGTTCCTTATACCCTCGGTTTCTTGAATTCTTCTCCAGTTCAGATGACTCAAAACGGATTGGCTTTTGGCAGTGGAAAATTAGGCGAATGGAATTTTAAACGAGAAAAAATTCAGGAATGGGTGAACTTTTTGGTCGATGTTTCGGCCCATTTTTCATTTAGCTATGTGAGTCCATTTAATGAACCGCAGTGGGATTGGGGCGCGGGGAAGTCGGGCAAGGCCTCTCAAGAGGGGACACCGATTAATAATCCCGACATCGCTTGGGCGGTCAAAAAACTGGATGAAGGAATTCGAAAGAAGGGTTTGACTACGAAGATTTTGATTCCTGAGGCGGGCCAATTGGATTATTTGTACTTAAAAAACACGAATCGAGCCGCGTTCCAGCAAGACAACCAAATCGAGCAATTTTTCAACACTGAAAGTCCTTCGTATGTTGGGAATTTAACCTCCTTAGAAAAAGTAGTGGCGGGGCATAGTTATTTCACCACCTCGCCGAGTGCCCAATTAATTCAAAAAAGAACGGAATTGCAGGCAGAGGCGGCGAAGTACGGCATAGATTTTTGGCAAAGTGAATACTGTATTTTGGGGGATAATGCGGGGGAAATCAAGGGGAACGGCGTGGATTTAGGAATGAAAACGGCGCTTTATGTGGCGAAAGTAATTCATGCGGATTTGGTGTATGCGCAGGCGAGCTCTTGGAGTTGGTGGCTTTCATTAAGTGCAAATGATTACAAAGATGGCCTGATCTATTTATTTAATGGGGGCCAAAAGGGTGAAAACGAAGTAAACAAATTAGATGCCGATATCCTTGATTCGAAGACGCTTTGGGCATTTGGCAATTATGCACGTTTTGTTCGACCGGGCATGAAGCGATTTGAGGTGCAATTAGACCGGGCGAATACACAGGTAAGTGGGTTTCGAACGGATGGACAAAACGTATTCGTGGTGGTAAATCAAGGAGATGCCTTTGACTTGGAAATTCCGGGATTGGGAAAAAGGAAAAAGTTGATGAGCTACATTACCTCCGAATCAGAGAATTTAGGGGCGCATAGGATTAGGGGTAACCAGGTATCAGTCCCGAGAGAATCGGTTGTGACCCTGGTCTATGAAAATCCTTGATTACCCTTTTCGATAATTATGCGCAGTTTGAATAGCCGCACGCAGGTTTTCGATAGGGGTATTGGAAGCTACGGTACAATTCGCACTTAAAATCAGTTGGGCAGGTGCATCTTTCAAAACCTCTAAAGTTGCTTTTTTTACTTGATCAACGGTCCCTTTGGAAATGGCTCCATGTCGGTCGAGTCCTCCCATTACCGGTCTTTGAAAAATCTGCGCAGCTTTTGAAAGGCTAAGATCTTTCCCATCAGCCTTTAGGGGCACATTAACGATTTGACCGGGATAGTCTTGGAAGCGGGATTCAAAGCCTTCATATTCACCATCATAATCACAGATATGTAGAATATTATAAGGGACTAATTGGGCTACTTCTTTGTAAAGCAGCATATCGAAATTTTTAATGGTTCGATTAAACAATTGGTAATCTGCTACACGATTCGTTTCGCCACCTTGAGCGCAAGTGTAAAAACCATCAACTCCTAATTTAGCCGCGGCTTGAACAAAATTGAGAATGGAAAGAGTAACGTTTTCCATGCCTCGACAAACCGCCTCAGGATCTTCTTTGACATGTTTTACTAATAATTCCCAAGGCACGGCTTGTTTAGCCATTTGGTACGGGGAGTATAGAGTTTGAATGACCATGGCCTCAGATTTGGTTTCTTTGACCATATTTTTAATCACATACAGGATGGGCTCAAAAAAGGATGCGGGCATGATGGGCTGTTTGTACCAATCTTTGGCAGTTTTTATTTGCTCATTGAGCGGCAAGCTCATACCATCGAATTGAATTTTGACAAAATCCATTTGAGTGGCTCTGAAATAATCCAAATGGGCCTTTACAGCCTCATCCCCCTTCTTATTGAAATGCATAAAAAATCCCGCTGGAATGTAAGAAGAGGAAGAACCGGACTGCAACACATCTTCCATTAAATCTCGTTTAGATTTTTTCGCCTGATTAGGTATTTTTGATAATTTCAGAGATTTTTCGGTGGCTATTCCACTTACTAAACCAAGAGTACCAAGAGAAGATGATTTCAAAAAATTGCGACGATTGGGCTTTATCATGAGAAATAAATATTAGCTATACAATGGAAAACATTGGACCTAATTTAAAATTTTTTTAGGAAAAAATATAACTTTAGGACTTGAAAAAACTATATGATAAAAGCTATCGGGATAATTTTATGTTTGTTATGCTCACTAGGTATTTCTGCACAGAATAAACCTGCCTATATCTTGTATAATGCCAAAGGAAAGCAAATAGGCTATGACAAGATGCTGAAGGATTTATTGAAGCAAGAGGTCGTATTGTTTGGCGAGATTCATAATAATCCAATAAGCCATTGGTTAGAATTAAAAATAGCCCAAGAATGTGGGGAAAAGCGGGCAATCAGGTTAGGCGCGGAGATGTTTGAGCGGGATAACCAAGAGCCTTTAAATCACTATTTAAATGGCAAATTAACATCAAAGGGCTTGGATTCCTCCACGCGATTGTGGAAGAATTACAAAACAGATTATGCGCCATTGGTGAATTATGCGAAGGAAAAAAAGCTGAGCTTTGTGGCGACTAATGTACCTCGGAAATTTGCAAGCATGGTGTCCAAGGGGGGATTTGAAGCCTTAAATTCCTTACAGTCGCTGGAAAAGACTTGGCTTGCACCTTTGCCAATTACCTATGATGCGAATTTACCAGGCTACCAAAAGATGCTTACCTTAATGGGCGATCATGCTTCGCCGAACATGGCGAAGGCTCAGGCGTTGAAAGACGCAACGATGGCCTATTCGATTTTGGAGCACATGAAAAAGGATGAGCTGTTTATTCATTATCACGGTTCCTACCATTCAGAATTTCATGAGGGGATTATGTGGTATTTACAAAAGTCGCGGGCAGACATGCGAATTGCCACCATCGCCACCGTGAGCCAAAAAAATATTCAATCCCTCCTACCTGAGCACCTAGATAAGGCCGATTACATCATTTGCGTCGAGGAAGATATGACGGGGACGTATTAATGCGGATTTGCCATGTCGGTTTGCCAACGTTACTTTGGTTTGTCGGTTTGCCAAAGGAGTTTGGTTTGTCGGTTTGCCAAAGTTACTTTGGCAAACCTAGCCCGCAGGGCTTATTCCAAAGATTAACTTTCGAGAGAAGTAAAGGAAAGGGAGAAGTAATGCCAATTACCTTTGACAAATCAACCTTTATCTAGACAATTGAACCACTTTAAAAGCTCCTAATTGAGCCAATTGCACCCGATTCAAATCGATTTGAAATGCATTTCCTGAGATCGAATGTCCGGATACGACATATCTTTTATTGCCAACCCATAAGGCAAAAAAGGGTGAATCTAACCGCGTTAGGCATCGCAACTGTGTTATCTCTCCCTCCTCTTTTCTTATATAAAACACAGGAGATTGCTTATTCAAAGCTGTTATCGTTGAAAAATCAGGCCATGCATACCAGGATTTCCCCACAATCCGGTTGGCGTCCGAAGAACCCATGGGATAAGACAAACACGTTTGTTGGGTTTTCATCACATAGGCATCACATAAAATTCGCCGCTGCTCGGCTTCTAACAAAGGCAATTGTGTCCATAAATTCAATCCATAAAAACCCAAAGCACCCAACAACATCAATCCTTGTACCCGCAATGACAAAGGCGATCGATATTCTAAAATACCCAAGTATAGGAGCACCAAAGGAATCACGTGATACAGTGAAAATCGGGGTGCTAATAAAACGCCAAAACTAATCGAGCCAGAAGCATCTACCCCACGGCCCAATTGGATCAAAAGGCCGATAGTTGCCATGGAAAAAAAGATCATCGGTAAAAATAATCTCTGTTCGTTTCCTACCTTGAAAACCGTTTTGATCGAACGAAACATAGGATAAAGCAAGACCCAACAGCATAAAATCCCTACACCCAAAGCCACCCAAATCCGCGAAATAATCCCTCCCAAAAAGATAAATATCGCGGGAATAATGCCCAAATTCACATGAATAGCGCCACCTTGAATCCCAAGAATTCCCGATGATATTTGAATCCCCCAATAATACAAAATCAGAGTCAAAATACTCAATGCCCACAAATAATAGCGAAAACGATGCCTAGAAATCCCCAATAGGACATTGGAAATAAACAAAATCCCCAAGGATTCCGTAGAAATCATCAGTAAGCTAACATTGGCAATTAAAACGCCCGCCAAATAACGTTTTTGAACCGTCATCAAATACGAAATCAACAC
>CANHCG010000187.1 GCA_947459055.1 Cytophagaceae bacterium
TGAAAAAGAAAAAGGCCTTTTCCGGAATAAAAAATTAGGCTTTGTATTTCAATTTCATAATTTGTTACCCGAATTCACCTGCCAAGAAAATATCCTTTTCCCTTTATACATCCGTGAAAAATCGTTAACTGAAGAGGAAAACGAGCGATTTGATCACATTAGTACCAAATTAGGTATCGCCCATTTACATAAAAAATATCCCGGCCAACTGTCTGGAGGAGAACAACAACGAGTCGCAGTAGCCCGTGCCTTAATTAACAAACCAAGCCTTCTGCTAGCCGATGAACCTACTGGAAATTTAGATAACACCAATGCACAAAATCTTTATGACCTATTCCTAGAATTAAAGCAAGACTGGTCTCAACGCATCATCATGGTTACACACAACGAACAATTAACTAAACAATCCGATCAAATTATCTATTTAAATTCTGGTAAAATCGTATAGTTTAATCTGCCAAAATGTCATAAATTTGTAATCAGTTTCGATTAAAAATTTATGCAAGAGTTAAAAACACTTTCAAAGGAAGAATTAGAGGGATTGGATGTACCTAAAATTTCAACCAATTTAGGCAATGATCAATCCAAAGGGAAGGTTTATATTGAAAGTTATGGCTGTCAAATGAATTTTGCTGATTCAGAAGTTGTCACCTCGATTCTTATGAATCATGGGTATGGTACGACTGATAACATCAAAGAAGCCGACACGATTCTATTAAATACCTGCGCGATTCGCGAGAATGCAGAAACTAAAATTCGTCATCGCTTACAAGGTTTCCGGGCCTTAAAAAGTAAAAATCCATTACTTAATATTGGCATTTTAGGCTGCATGGCTGAGCGCTTAAAAACCAAATTGATCGAGGAAGAAAAAATCGTTGACCTAGTAGCCGGCCCCGACGCCTACCGCGATTTGCCGAATTTACTTGAACAATTAACTACCGAGGACAAAGCTATTAACGTTTTTCTTTCCCGAGAAGAAACCTATGGCGATATTGAACCTGTGCGTCTACATAGTAATGGCGTTACTGCTTTTGTGAGTATTATGCGGGGATGTGATAATATGTGTACGTTTTGTGTCGTTCCTTACACGAGAGGTCGTGAAAGGTCCCGCGATGTAGATTCCATACTTTTCGAATGTGAACAATTGTTTAACCAAGGATATCGGGAAGTTACTTTATTAGGACAAAATGTTGATTCATATAAATATGAAGACGTATCAACGGGACAAATCAGTTCGTTTGCCAACCTATTAGAAAAAGTAGCCCTTATTCATCCAAACTTACGAGTTCGGTTTTCAACTTCCCATCCAAAAGATATTACAGATGATGTCTTACATACGATGGCTAGATTTGAAAATATATGCAAAAACATACACTTGCCAGCCCAAAGTGGAAGTAATCGGATCCTTGATTTAATGAAAAGAACCTACACCCGCGAATGGTATATCGACCGAATTAATTCAATTCGTTCCATTTTAGGTGATTCTTGCGGTATTTCACATGATATGATTGCCGGTTTTTGCACGGAAACAGAAGAAGATCATAATGAAACCCTATCCTTAATGGAGTACGTACAATATGATTTTGGTTATATGTTTTCTTATTCTGAACGTCCAGGAACACCTGCAGCAAAGAAATATGTGGATGATATTCCAGAAGAAGTCAAAAAAAGAAGATTAGCGGAAATTATAGAAAAACAACGTTTCCATTCAGGAATCAAAAACAAACAATTAATAGGTTCTATCCAAAGGGTATTAGTCGAAGGAGATTCAAAAAAATCTAGCCAACATCATTATGGTAAATGTGATTCCGGTAAAGTAGTTGTGTTTCCAAAACAAAAAGAACAAAAGGGTGATTATGTGCATGTCAAAATAATCCAATGCACCACAGGAACTTTATTAGGTGAAATAACGAACATATGAGCGAAATTAGCCATTTAGCAAGTATTAAAGCGCGATTTGGGATTATTGGGAATTCGCCTGCGCTGCTTCGTGCCATTTCGATTGCGGAACAGGTTGCACCTACGGATATGACTGTACTCATTACCGGAGAAAGTGGGTCAGGAAAAGAATCCTTTTCCAAAATCATTCATACGCTCTCGAAACGAAAGCATGGCCAATTTATAGCTGTCAATTGTGGAGCAATCCCTGAAGGAACAATCGATTCAGAATTATTTGGACATGAAAAGGGTTCATTCACCGGTGCCATTGAGGCAAGAAAGGGTTATTTTGAAGTAACTGATGGTGGAACCATCTTTTTAGATGAAATCGCAGAAATGCCACTGGGTACGCAGGCAAGGTTATTAAGGGTATTGGAAAATGGTGAATTCCTTCGAGTAGGATCGTCGAAAGTTCAACGGACAAATACTCGTGTGGTGGCAGCAACTAATTTAAACCTTCAGCAGGCCATCGAAAACGGTAAATTTAGAGAGGATTTATATTACCGTTTAAGTACCGTTCCAATATATGTTCCGCCATTACGGGAACGAGGAGATGATATAGAACTGTTATTTAGAAAATTCACGACTGATTTTTCTGAATCGCATCGAGTAAAACCCATATCATTGACAAATGAAGCTAAACTTTTATTGCAGAAACAACGATTTCCTGGAAATATTCGTCAATTAAAAAATTTGGCTGAACAAATTTCTGTATTAGAAATAGGAGATCGAATCGTGGATGAGCACAAATTGCAAGAGTATCTTGAATTCAATGAACCTAAAATCGGTTCACATGTAATGAAAGGAGATTTCTTTCAATCAAAAGATGGCATGAATGAACGCGAAATCTTATATAAAATCTTATTTGATCTAAAAAAAGACGTTACTGAATTAAAAAAGATACTTTTAAAGGTCATCGAATCAGGAAATACCAATGTATATGATGTGTTAAATGATAACTTGTCTTTATTTGAAGATATTAAACCTCATCGAGAAGAAAATACACCTTTGGGGATAGCACTACCTAGTTACGTGGAGCAAGAAGGCCAACTTAAACTAGACGTTAAACCAGAAAAAGAAGAATTGGAAGAGGCTCAATTTGAAGAAATTAGCACAAATTCCAATGATGTTACCCTTTCATTAGAAAAACAAGAAAAAGAAATAATTATCCGAGCACTTAAAAAGAATAAAAATAAGCGTAAATATGCAGCGCAGGATTTAGGCATATCAGAGCGGACATTATATCGTAAAATTAAACAATACGACCTTGAAGATTTGGCATAAACATATTGGAATTGGCATTTTTTTATTCATCAACTACTTGATGTCTTCTTGTTACAGCTTTAAAGGCGCCAGCTTAGCACCTGAATTAAAAACCATTCAAATCAATAATATTCGAATGGAAACAGCTGGGGGACCCAGTAATCTTGCATTGACTATCAACGAAAAATTAAAAGAATATTTCCAACGAAATACCACCTTAAAAATTATCAACCAAAACCCTGATTTGCTATTAGAAGGAAGTGTGACAGGTTTCGAATTAACTCCACAAGCCCCTACTTCCGATGATAAAGCAGGTTTAAATAGATTGACACTACGAATTCAAATTCAATTGACGAATCGTCTTGATGAAACAAAAAATTTCGATCAAGAATTTAGTTTCTATCAAGATTTTCCGCAAAATCAAACCTTAAGTCAGGTCGAAAAGACACTGATTCCTAAATTAGCAGATCAAATCATTTTGGACTTATTCAATAAAATAGCTGGCGACTGGTAAGAATGGATCCTCATAAATCACAAAAATTATGGTTTTTATTAAATCGATTTGATCGGTCGAAAGAGGATGAATTACGATTTTTTGATGAAGACCGAATTAAATATCCATTCTTTTATTTACTGGATTGGAATGAACGATTTACAAAACATTTGCAACGAATCATTGCGCTAAAATCTAGTCATCGAAATCAATTATATGCATCTATATATGATATTGAAGAAGAAACTAGTGGAAAAATAGCCTCGACATCCCTGAATCAAATCCAACTTATTGATCAATTTTTAGAGAACCTACCTACTTTAACTCGTCTAAAAAAAGCCGGAAATGAAGAACCTGAGCTTGAAATAGACCTTTCCGAAAGTAACTGGAGGCTCCCAGCCTCTGAAACTTTTGCGATGATATTGGAAAAACAGGGGAAATATCAACAGGCAATTGAAGTTTATCAAAAATTAAGTTTGTCTAAACCCGAAAAAAGCCATTACTTTGCAACTCGAATTTCTGAATTATCCTTAAAAATAAATAATTAATCATGTTTACTTTATTAATTTCTCTTATCGTTTTATTCTCTGCCTTATTAATTATCTTAATATTGGTACAAAATCCTAAGGGTGGTGGTATTAGCGGTGAGTTTTCATCTTCAGGAGCTACACAAATGTTCGGCGTTCAAAAAACGGGAGATTTAGTGGAACAATTGACTTGGGGATTCTCAATTGCTATTTTGGTTTTGGCTTTGTTGACCAATTTTACAATCTCTACAGAAACAGGGGATGCGATTAAATCCGTAAATGTGGAAAAGGCGGCAACTAAAACGGTTCCTGCAGCACCAGCTCCAATGCAAAAACCTGCCAGTAAATAATATTATTAAAACTGACTGACAAAGTTGGCAGATTATTGATTTTGGCATAGCTCTTGTAGAACTGTGCCTTGTCTCTTTTAAGAGCATTCTATTAATTAACATTCA
>CANHCG010000188.1 GCA_947459055.1 Cytophagaceae bacterium
AAGAGCCCTAAGAAACAAATTGCAAGCTAAATACAAGACAAAATCATTAAATTACCAAATGAAAATATTGCAAATCTCCCCTTCCTTTTACCCAGCCATATCGATCGGGGGACCTATATTTAGTACGCTTACCTTTACTGAAATTTTAGAAAAAAATCATCAGGTGACTACGTTGACAACCCAACAAGGCCTCGACAACGAACAATTAAAATCCATCACCTTCAATATCGAAAATCAGCTCACCCCCAACCATACCAAAATCTATAAAAAATTCATTGGGCCATCGAATTTCACCTTTTCATTTTCACTGCTTTCTTGGCTTATTCGACATGCAAAAAATTACGACTTAATCGTTATGCAAGGCATTTGGAATTTCCCATTTTTTGCTGCTTTTTTAGTTGCCCGCTTTTATAAAATTCCCTACATCGTTTTTACACACGGAACCTTTAATCCGGAATCATTTCATGGAAATTCCACCCTGATTAAAAAATCATTGTATTTCCTTTATGTCAAACGCATGTTAATCCAAGCAAGGCATGTTTTCTTTACCACAAACGTAGAACACCGAAAATTAAGTGAATTCTTGAAAATCAAAGTAAATGCAGCGATTATTCCGAATATTGTCAAAAAACAAGAATTCGAAACCCTACCTATACGAGGTAAATTCAGAACTCAATTAGCTATACGCCCGGAAACAAAAGCTATCTTGCATTTTGGTAGAATTGCAAAAATCAAGGGTATTGAAATTACCCTAAACGCCATTCATAAACTCATCCTTCAAAACCAAGATGTTTGCTTTATCATAGCTGGGGGCGACGAAAAGGGCTACCAAGCCTCCCTCGAGAAAAAAATAGATTTGCTAAATATTCGGCCCTTCATTCATTTCACGGGCATGCTTAATCGGGAAGAAACCAAGCAAATCATGGTGGATAGTGATATTTTTGTCCTGGCCTCCTATTCAGAAAATTTTGGAATATCCGCTGTGGAAGCGATGTATTGTCGATTACCGCTGATTCTGGCCAATCAAGTCGGCATCGCCGAAGATATTCAAAAAGCCCATGCGGGTATTGTTTTTGACCTCGAAAAAGACGATCTGGCTGAATGTATATCCAATTTGATAGAGAATCCAATGAAAATCAACGAACTTGGGGAGCTAGGACATCAATTTGCAAGTGAGCACTATGACATAGCTGTTGTTTCATCCCAAGTCAATTCAATTCTAAACAAGATCTAAATTATTTACCAAAATCCCACTCCATTAAACTCCTTATTACCCATGAAAAACATTAAACTACTATTTATCTTCATTGGCCTTATCAGCCAATCGCCGCTTATTGCCCAACAAGCCCCCAACCTCGTCGGTGGCATTAACACCAACCGCCTCACCCGCCTCGAAAAATATGTACAATCCCAAATGAGCCAAGGCAATATCCCCGGCGCTGTGACCATGGTCATCCGCCAAGGTAAAGTCGTTCACCTAGCGGCCAATGGCTATAAAAACATAGCCACTAAAAATCCCATGAAAACTGATGATTTGTTCTACATACAATCCATGACCAAACCCATCATTTCCACGGCCTTCATGATGCTATACGAAGAAGGCTATTTTAAACTAGATGATCCCGTATCCAAATACCTGCCCGAATTCAAAAATCTCCGCGTGGTGCGCAGCAACCAAGACGGTCCCGATGCACCCACCGACAGCCTTAAGTCACAAATCACCATCGCCCAACTCATGAGCCATAGCTCCGGACTTACCCATGGCTTAAGCGCAAATCCCGTAGATCGTCGTTTCCGTGCCGGCTATTTTAAACCCACCATCAGCTCGATCCAAGAACGGGTAAGCAACATCACCAAATTCCCCCTGTTAGCCCAACCCGGCACCCAATGGAATTACAGCGCTGGCCCCGACGTCATGAGCGCGCTCATCGAAAAATTCTCCGGAATGAGCACCGAAGCCTTTTTAAAAACACGTATTTTTGAACCTTTGGGCATGAAAAATACCGGGTATAACGTACCGAAAGACCAACAAAGTAAAATCGTTAGCCTCCACACTAAAGGCGCCGATGGCAATTTATCCGTATCCAAAATGCAAGCCCCATTCGAGAATGTAAAGGTCTGGAGCGGCGTAAATGGTCTATTCTCAACAGCCAGCGATTATGCCACTTTTTGCCAAATGATCATGTCGGGTGGAACCTTCCAAGGTAAACAATACCTTAGCCGAAAAACCGTTGAATTAATGACATCCAATCACACAGGGAATTTATTCCCTTCGCCCGGTACCGGCTGGGGCCTCGGTTTTGCCGTCGTTACGAATGGAGCCGCCACCTTGACGCCTGCCTCCACTGGCTTATTTTACTGGTCAGGGGCTAATAATACCCACTTTTTCATCGACCCCAAAGAGAAACTCATCGCCATCTTCATGACGCAAGAAAGTAATCACAATTTTGATCATCACCTGGCATTACGCCAAATGGTATATCAAAGTATCGCCGATTAAATTGATATCTAAATGAAAAAATCCCCTAGCAAAAAGGGGATTTTTTTATGCATTTATCACAAAGTACCCAAGTTAAAATTCGTAAGCTGGCAAGGTGGATCCAAGCGCTTTTATTTCACATAAAAACTACGAGGCGTCCAGCATTCGTCTAAAGGTCCACCAGTAGATTTTTGCCCCTTATGCCGCCAATCACCCTCTTTAAATGAATAATCAAAGGCAACACTTTTTCCAATGCTCGAAGCGGCCTTCGTGAAAAACTCTATCGTTTCTACGTATTTCCCATCCGCAGAAGTGGTGTAAGTTCCTCCACCGGTTCCAAAAAACTCTTTCGTTTTTAAATTAAAGGCGATCCATTGAAAATGATTTCCCGTTAAAATTTTCATCGTCCGACGCGGATAAAAAGGATTCGCTCGCTTGGAAACCACATCATTCACATAATTGCCAGAAATAATCCATTCGCCTCTCAAGGCCCCAACCGATCCTGCATCCAGTTTTTTAAGCGCCTGGGTAAATAAACCTAACCGCAATTCGCCCTTCGAAAGCCGAATACTTGTATTGAATTCCTTGCCCACTTTCGAGGAATCAGTGGAAGACCATTCATAGGTCAAAACCAGCTCATTACCTTTTTGGCGCCAAGTACCGCCCTCGCTTCCCAGAAATTTCTTATCCGCCATGTGGTAGCGATTCAAACTAAAAATATGATCTGTGAGCAAAACAGTGATTTTACCAGTGGCGTCCTCAAGACCCCATGCCCCAAGAAAAGAGGCTTGCTGACCCAAGGAAAGCAAGGGTAATAAACAAAAAGCCAACAAATACTTTTTCATATTCTTATAATTTATCGTTCAATCATAAAGCATTCCTATCGAATCCATTTCGGCAAACGATCAAAAAACTATTCGCTAATGCAGTCTTTTCCCATAAAATCGTCGAGGTAACTTCCTGATTTTAATAGGTCTAAAATTTAAATTTAAAAATAGGGATTAATTTTCAATCCTCGCTCTGCTTTTAGGAAGTTCGATACAATAAATTGCTTCTTTAAAAAATTCCTCCTAACTTAAAATTTGTTAGAAAAACCTATTCAATTTATGAACAAAGCCGTACCCGTCAGCTCTTTAAGCCAGCGAGATACCCAAATTTCCATTTTGCTCATCGGCATGATGTTTTTTATCTTCGGTTTTGTCTCTTGGGCGAATTCCATCTTAATTCCTTATTTCAAAATCGCCTGTGAACTAACTAATTTCCAAGCCTATTTTGTCACCTTCGCCTTTTACATTTCCTATTTTATCATGTCCGTCCCCGCCTCCTATGTTCTGAAGTCAATCGGCTTTAAAAAAGGAATCATGCTCGGGTTTTGGATCATGTCCATCGGTGCCTTTATTTTCATTCCGGCCGCCATGGGCCGCACCTACCCCATTTTTCTCTTGGGTTTATTTACTTTAGGAACTGGTTTGGCCATTTTACAAACGGCAGCGAATCCCTATATTACCTTGCTGGGCCCCAAAGAGCGTGCCGCCCAACGCATCAGCATCATGGGTATCTGCAACAAAGGCGCCGGGATTTTAGCTCCACTTGTTTTCGCTGCCGTTATTTTAAAAGCCACCGACAGCGATCTTTTTAAACAGCTCGACCAAATGACAGGAGCTGCCCGCGCCTTAGCTTTAGACGAATTAATTTCGCGCGTAAAAATCCCCTATTTTTGTGTGGGAATTCTCCTATTTTTATTAGGCCTAGGTGTTCGCTTTTCTCCCCTGCCCGAAATCGATACAGATGAAGCACTAACCGAGGAGGCAGATGCCCAGGCATCCAAAAAAAGCATCCTTCAATTCCCTCACCTCATCTTAGGAGCTATTGCCATTTTCTTGCATGTGGGTACCCAAGTCATTGCCATCGACACCGTCATCGGCTACGCTGGTTCAATGCAAATCGGTTTAATGGAAGCCAAAGTTTTCCCCTCATTCACGCTAGCAGCCACCATCAGTGGGTATATCATAGGTATCCTAGCCATCCCACGATTCATCAGCCAGGTCAATGCCCTTCGTGTATGTACCTGCCTGGGTTTACTGTTTAGTTGCGGTATTTTAGCAAGCCATGGACCGATCGCCCTAGCCGGCATGCAGGCAGATATCAGTATCTGGTTTGTGGTTTTACT